>DATBXG010000776.1:0-4653 GCA_036514415.1 Paraburkholderia sp. | reverse complement strand
CGAGCCATGCGGCGATCGCAATCGAGAGCACGACCATGCATGCCATCACGTAAAGCCGCACGTCGGCACCGATATGCAGCCGCTTCTCGGCGAACTTGATCGTCATGTAGCCGAGATTCTGGTGGACCAGATAGAGCGGATAGCTCGTCCTCCCGAGGAGCGCATAGAGCCGCTGGATGCGCGGATGCACCGCCTTGCGCGTGAAGATCACGAAGATCGCGATCGCCGCCAGCGCCATGAAGGGGCCGCTCAAGGGCCCCGGGCTCGTGTGGGTGAGCAGTTCGGAAACGCGTGCGGACTCCATCCACAAGCGAATGGCGACGATCGCGAACGTCAATGCCAGCGCGACGAGAATACCGGGCGAGCGGCGCCTTCTGAGGATCATCAGGTAGAGCAGGATCCCGAGCGCGAAGAAGGGCGCGTATTGTTCGAACGGATAGGGCGTTCCCGGGCTCGCCTTGAGGGGAAAGCCCGGCACGAGCGTCGCGGCGCTGTAGAGCGTGAGCAGCAGCGCCAGCGTCGCCGTATGCTTGCCGATGTCGGCGAAGCGCATCGCGACGAAAACGATCACATAAAAGGTCACGAGCGTGCCGAGCGACCAGTACGACCAGTCGATGCCGCTCACGAGCGGCAGCGGCAGCACGAGAATGGAACTGAGCAGGCTAAGCGGGGAAGGCGCGTAGCCCGCCGCGAACTCCGCTGTGAAGGTGACCGTTGCGCAGACGAGCAGGCACGGCCCGAGCCGCACGAGCCGGTTCGTCATGAATTCGCCGGGGCGGCGCGTGAGCGCCGACGCGATGATGTTGAATCCGCTGATGACGAAGAAGATATCCACGCCGAACGAGCAGTACCGCAGCGCCGGGAAATTGACGGGCGCGGCGCCGATCACGCCGAGCAGCGGCCCGAAATAGTAGTAGTGCCAGGCCATCGTCAGGCAGGCGAGGAGGAAGCGCAGCGCTTCGAGGTAGTCGATCTTGCCGTCTGCGCCTCGGTTAAAGTCGTCTTTCATCGCATGCTTCTCGCTGCCTGGTGAGGGATCAGGGTTGCACATCTGCGTTCTGTGGCGTGCCGGACACGCGGGCAATTCAGTGAAGGAACTGGTCGATCAGCGGCCGGAACCGGTAGAACGGGCTGAAGCCCATCAACATGCAGCATTCGGGAAGCCGGAAGGTCAGGCAGAAGAACAGTGAGAGCAGGAAGATAGCTTTCCCGTGGCGGGTGCTTCGAAACGCGAACGCGCCGATCAGGTCGCGCGATACGTACTGGATGAAGGGTTCGAGGCGCACACGCACACTTGCGGGAACGAGGCGCAGCGTGTCGGGCGTCGTGATCGACGCCGCGCCGTCGGCGAGCAACAGCATCAGGTAGGACAGCGCGACAGCCGAGAGCCAGCGCCCCCAGTCCATCGCAATCACGAAGATCGGCACGGAGCAGAGCGCCAGAAACCACAGGATCGCGAGATGCCGGCGCAGCAGCTCGGGGGAGCACACGCCGCCGGGCGCATCTCGCCGCGACGTGATGAAGGCGAGCACCGCGCCAATGCCGATGGCGCCCACCGCCCATTCCCAGAACTGACCCGACACGACGACGTGCAGCGACATGGCGAGATTGGCGAGCATGCTCAAGCCGAGCACCATCATTGCCCCGTACGGAATGTGCGGCTTGTCCGGCGACAGGGCGGTGCGCAGCGCGGGGTCCAGCGCCATCCACATCTCGCTCGCGAGCTCCGGTGTGCCGCGCCAGGCGAAGCACACGCCGAGCATGAGCAACTGGATGAAAACGCCGAGCCGGGCGAGCGAGGTGAAAGCGCGACGCGCGGGGAACATGTGCGCCAGGCGTCGCGCGAGCAGGTAGAAGGCCGGAAACGAGATGAACACGAATCCTTCGTGCAGAAGCGGCAGTGCCACGCACTGCGCGAGGAACACGACGAAGAACAGCCAGGCGGCGAACGTGCGCGCCCCATCCCTGCCGGCGCGGCAGATGTACACGTAAAGCAGGCAATCGATCGCGAGCGAGATATGGAACAGCATCTCCTTGCGAAAGAAGTATTCGTCGGCGAACGCCATGTGCACGAGTCCGCCGGGCAGCAGCAGCGCGAGCACGATCGCCGGCGTGCTTTGCCAGCGCGAGGCGCGCCACAGCGCGAACAGCAGCACGCAAAGCATCGTGTAGTTCACGAACACGAGGTGGTTGATTGCGCTGATCCAGTCGGCGTTCTCGCGCACGAGTCCGAGCAGCGCGCCGCCGAGGCCGCGCCGGACGAACCCGGCGTCATAGGTGATCAGCCAGTCGGAATAGGCGTAGCCGCTCCAGTTCAAGGTTTCGGGCATGGACGCGGTCAGGCCCCAGACGAGCGCAATGCCCACACCCATGAGCGCCAGGACGAATAGATTCGTTCGTTTCATTGCCTCCACTTCCCCGTTCTTCTTTTTGGCCGCGATCGGCGGGCGTCGCGGCGTGATTCGAATCGATCAGGCGCGGCGGCTGAGCGCTTGCCGCCGGCGCAGTGTCTAGGTGTCGTTGACTGCCGCGGCCGCGCCGGCGGGCAGCGCGCCGCCTGTGACGGCTGGCGAGTCCTGGGTTGTGACGGACGCGGAGCGCCGCCTCTCCCCCGTGCCGGCAAGCCAGGCCGAAGCGGTGGCGCACAGCAGCAGCGCAGCGCTCACGTCGAGCATGCTGAGCGCGCGCACTTCGTCGACGTAGCCGAGCGCGAGAAAGAGCGGCACGTTGCACACGGCAGCCAGCAAGGCATGGTGGCGTGCACACTTCGGCAACCCGCCCCAGCCCTTGAACACGAGCAGTGCGAGCAGCGCGAGGATCACGACATGGGTCGGGCGTGGCAGCGGAATGCCATACGTCCACGCGGTCAGAAAGTAGTTGCGTGGGTTGGCATAGAAGTGGAGATTCCCCCAGAGATTGAACAGCGCCGGGCTCCCGACATTGCCCGCGTAACGGTATTTGATGAGTGCATTGACGAGCGCGCCTGCGACGATGCAGGCGCCGACACAGGCCACGGCCGCGCGGCGCGAGGCGCGCAGGCGCAGGAATGGGTAGAGCGTCACGGCAAAGATCAGGAACGACTCCTTGTTGAACGTCGCCACGAGCGCGATGGCCACGAGCCACGCGATCTTTGCCCGGCACGCGAGCCATACGGCGATCGTCATGAACATCATCTCGGGAAAATCGTAGAAGTACGTGGCCGGCACGGCGATGGCAAAGAGGAGAGGCGCCAGCGTGGCGGCCACTTCGTCGCCGACGAGGTCGAGGCAGACGCGCCGCAGCATCAGCATCGCGACGAGCAACGAACCGAAGGAGAGGCCGTACACGAGGTAATAGCGCAGCGCCCAGGCGGGATCGTCCGTGCTCGTCGCACGCGCGAACGTGGCGCGCAGCGGGTTGTGCGCCGGGGCGTCCCTGGCGAGATGCTCGAGAAAGCGCGCCTTGACGGACGCCGGCAGCAGCTTCGCGCCTGCGTTCGCGATAGCCGGCAGCAGTTGCCGGTAGACGTACGGCTGCTCGGCTGTGCCCTCGAGAATGGCCGCGAGCGAGGTGCCCTTGTTGGTGTCGCCGAAGCTGTGCGCGGCGTAATTCCCGCAGAAGGCCGCTGCCGCGACGACCAGATACGTGCACAAGAGCATCACGCTGCGGGTGACGCGCGCACCGAGGGATTGCTGCCGGGACATGGGACACTCCGGGAGGAAGCGCGAGGCCGCGTGTTCGCACGGCCTCGCGGGCTCGCGTCAATGCTGACCGTATTGTGTGTCGGACGGATCGGTGGTGTACGTGTAGGCGTACGCGTAGTCGTAGTGGCCGTAGCGAGTCCCCCGCTTGAGCTCCACGGCGTTCAGCACGCCGCCCACCACGTGCGCCCGCGCGCGCTGCAGCTTCTTGAGCGAGGCGCCGATTTCGCGCTCGGTATGCGCGCCCGCGCGGATCACGAGCACCGTCGCGCCGGCGATGTTCGCGACGATCGACGAGTCCGCCACGGCGAGCAGCGGCGGCGTGTCGACGATCACGAGATCGAACTCGTCGGAGAAGCGTTGCAGCACGTCCGCGAAGCGGCTCGAGGTCAGGATTTCGGAAGGATTCGGCGGGTACGCGCCGGCCGCGATGAAGTGCAGCCCCGAAACGCCCGTTGCGCGCGCGGCGATATCGAAGTCGACCTGGCCCGTGAGCAGTTCGGTCAGGCCGCCTTTGGGCGACTTGCCGAAGTATTGCGCGAGACGACCGCGCCGCAGGTCCGCGTCGATCAGCAGCACGCGCTTGCCCGACTCGGCGAACAGCGCGGCGAGATTCGCGCACAGGAAGCTCTTGCCGTCGGCAGGCGTCGGGCTCGTGAACGCGACGACGCGGTTGCGCGTATCGACGAGGCCGAATTGCAGCGTCGCGCGCAGGCCGCGCAGACCCTCGACCGAGGTGTCAAACGGATGCGTCTTGGCGAGCAGCGCTCGGGTGGGGGCATATGGAGCAGGAACAGGCAGTATGTCGGACGCAGCCGTCCGGCTGTGCTCGTCCATGCGCGCGCCGGGGCGGGCGTCGGTCTGGTCGAAGCGCGGGCGGATCAGACGTGCGACGCTCAAGGGCAGCGCGCGCATCACGCCGCTTCGCTCGGGAGCGGGCAGCGTGGCTCGCTTGCTGTCGGCGAGCTTCAGG
>DATBXG010000775.1:0-4253 GCA_036514415.1 Paraburkholderia sp. | reverse complement strand
GAACCCGATCGTCGGCGAGCCAGTCCGCAACGGAGGCGATGCCCTCGCCGCGATCGGCCGTGATCATGTTCAGGACACCTGCCGGAATGCCCGCCTCCTCGGCAAGCGCCGCGAGCGCCAGCGCCGTGAGCGGCGTGTCTTCGGCGGGCTTGGCGACTACGGTGCAACCTGCGGCCAGCGCCGGGGCGATCTTGCGCGCAATCATCGCGAGCGGAAAATTCCACGGCGTGATCGCCGCCACCACGCCGATCGGCTCCTTGATCGCGCTCATGCGCTTGCCGCGCTGCGTTTGCGGAATGATGTCGCCGTAGATCTTCGTCGCCTCTTCGGCAAACCATGCCACGTAGGACGCGCCATAGGCGACCTCGCCGCGGCTTTCCGCCAGCGGCTTGCCCTGCTCCATCGACATCAGGTTCGCGAGGTCTTCCGTGTTCTGCACGATCAACGCGTGCCAGCGTTGCAGCAACACGGCGCGCTCGCGGGGCAGCAGATCGCGCCACGCCGGCAGCGCGCGCGCGGCGGCGTCGGTCGCGGCGCGCGCGTCCGCCGCCTGGCTGTTCGCGACTTGCGCGAGCGTCTCGTTCGTTGCAGGGTTCGTGACGGCGTACCGCGCGCCTGCAACCGCATCGACCCATTTGCCGTCGATGAAATTCCCGTGTCGAAGCAGGTCGCCTCGCGTCAATTTCAATGTCACTGCCTTCTCCTTCGAGCGATAAACCGGTGCGAGGGTGCGAATCCGGGCGTGGATCAACCCGCCGTGCGCACGTCCGCAAAATCGCGCGCCAGCTTGCGCGCCGCGTTCGCGAACATGAGGATGTCGACGCCCGTCGCGACGAACGTGCAGCCGAGTTCCAGATAGTGCCGCGCGAGCGCCGGGTCCGAGGTCAGCGTGCCCGCCGCCTTGCCCGATGCAACGATCGTACGGATGGCTGAGTCGATCGCCGCCTGCACGTCGGGATGGGTCGCCTTGCCGCGATGGCCCATCGAAGCGGCGAGGTCCGCGGGCCCGATGAAGACGCCGTCAACGCCGTCCACTGCGCAGATCGACTCGAGATTGCGCAGTGCCGTCGCCGTCTCCGCCTGAACGAGCAGGCAGACTTCGTCGTCGGCCACATCGAGGTAATCCGTGCGCGCGCTCCAGCGCGACGCGCGGCCCACCGCGCTGCCGACGCCGCGCACGCCATGCGGCGGGTAGCGCACCGCCGCGACGAGCGCACGCGCTTCATCGGCGGTATCGACCATCGGCATGAGCAGATTGCGGGCGCCGATGTCGAGCAGGCGCTTGATGAGCGCCGTGTCGCCCGTCACCGGGCGCACGACGGGCTCGCCGCGATAGGGCGCCACGGCCTGCAATTGCGCAAGGATGCTGCGCAGATCGTTGGGCGCGTGCTCGCTGTCGATCAGCAGCCAGTCGAACCCCGCCGTCGCGCTCACTTCGGCCAGGTACGGGTCGGCCATCGAGAGCCAGAAGCCCACCTGCTTCCTGCGCTGCGCCAGCGCGGCCTTGAACGGGTTAAGCGCTGAGGTCTGCGTTTCGTTGCTCATGAATCAATGTCTCCTGTGAGGGGGCGCCAGCCTGAATGGGTTCCACCTTCCCGAGGAGGAACAGATAGTTGAGGATCGCAATGCCGATGAGCACCGAGGAAAACACGAGCGCAGGCACGAACGATCCGGTCGCGCCGACGAGCGCGCCCGTCACGATCGGGCCCACGACGCCGCCGAGGTTCGACACCGTGTTCTGCATGCCCGCCACCATCGACACGGCGTTTTCCGGCGCAACGTCTCCCGGCAACGCCCAGACTTGCGACGCGGCGACCGTCGTGCCCGACTTCGCGATGCACAGCAGTAGCACGGCCATCGCAGCCGAGTGCGCGAATGCGGCCAGCCCGATGCTCGACGCCATCACGAGCCCGGTTACCAGAAAGAGCTTGCGCGTCGCGGTGAGCGAGAGCTTGCCGCTCGCATACACGCGATCGGACGCCCAGCCCGCCAGAATCTCGACGACGATCGAGGCGAGCAGCGGCAAGGAGGCCACCCAGCCCATCTCCAGCACGCTCATGCCGCGCTCCTTCATCAGGTACGTGGGCAGCCACGTGATGAAGAAGTACGAGTTGTAATTGATCATGAAGAAGCCGATGCACATCGCCCATATGTTTCGATGGGCAAGCAGGCTGCGCCAGCGGGGCCGCGCGCCCGGCGTCGTCGGTGCAGCCTTGTCGCCCTCGATATGCGCGAGTTCGGCGGCGTTGACGCGGCGATGCGCGGCGGGCGTATCCGTGAAAGTTTCGAGCCATACGACGAACCATACGAGGCCGAGCATGCCGGTCAGCACGAAGGTGAGCTTCCAGTCGAACGCCGCGAGCATCCACGCGATCAGCGGCAGCGCGATGGCGCCGCCGAGCTTCGAGCCGCTGTCGAATATGCCCGCCACCGTCGCGCGCTCCGTGCGCGGGAACCAGCGCGTCGCGATGCCCGCATTGCTCGGATACGCGCCGGCCTCGCCGATGCCCAGCGCCACCCGCAACGCCACGAGCGAACGGAAGCCGCTCGCGATTCCCGTGACGGCCGTCGCGAGCGACCACCAGAGCACGGCGAAACCGAGCACCTTCTTCTGGCCGAGGCGATCGGCCAGCATGCCGGCCGGCAGCTGCAACAGCGCATATGACCAGAAGAACGCCGACATCACGACGCCCATCTGGATCGCGCTCAGATGGAACTCCGACTGGATGCGCGGCGCCGCGGCCGACAGCACCGTGCGATCGATGTAGTTGATCGCGATCGCGGCCCACATGAGGCCCGCCACCCACCAGCGCACTCTCGAGCGGCCCTGCCGCTGCGCAGCCTTCAACATTGCTTGTCTCCCTTCTCTTTCTCTCACCTGCATTGCACCGCGCGACGCTTCGAGACGTCAGCTCACGATACCCATGTGCCACGGCACGAATTCGTTATCGCCGAGGCCCAGCAATTCGCTTTTCGTGCGCTCGCCCGATGCCGCGCGCACGATCCGATCGAAAATATCCTTGCCCATCTCTTCGATCGAGCGCTCGCCGTCGAGCACGAGCCCGCAGTTGATATCCATGTCCTCTTCGAGGCGCGCGAACATCGGCGTGTTGCTCGCGAGCTTGAGTGTCGGCGCGGGTTTGGAGCCGAACATCGAGCCGCGCCCCGTCGTGAAGCAGATCAGGTTCGCGCCGCTCGCGATCTGACCGGTCACGGCAACGGGGTCGTAGCCAGGAGAATCCATGAACACGAAGCCGGCGCGATCGATCGGCTCGGCGTACTCGTACACGGCCTGCAGCGGCGTGGTGCCGCCCTTCATCGCGGAACCCAGCGACTTTTCGAAGATGTTCGCGAGGCCGCCCTGCTGGTTGCCCGGGCCGACCACGCCGTTGAACTGGCCGTTGTGGCCGCGCGTGTAGCGCTCCCACCACGCGAGCCGGTCGAGCAGTTTCTGCCCGACCTCCGGCGAAACGGCGCGGCGCGTCAGCATATGTTCGACGCCGTGAATTTCAGGTGTTTCGGAAAGGATTGCGGTGCCGCCATGGCGCACCAGCAGATCCATGGCCGCGCCGAGCGCGGGGTTCGCGGTGATGCCGGAGAAGCCGTCGGAACCGCCGCACTCGAGGCCGATCTTCAGATGGCTGACCGGCACCGCCGTGCGCGAGACGGCGTTCGCGGCCGGCAGCATTTGCTGGACCGCCGCGATGCCCGCCTCGATCGTCGCGCGGGTGCCGCCGGTGTCCTGCATCACCAGCGCGTGCACGGCCTTGCCGGTCTTCAGCCCTTGCGAGTCCAGCAGGTCCGCGACCTGGTTGCGCTCGCAACCAAGGCCCACGATCAGCACGCCGGCCAGGTTCGGATGCCGCGCGTAGCCCGCCAGCGTGCGGCGCAGCACGTCGAAATGCTCGCTCGGAGACGACATGCCGCAGCCGCTCGTCTGCGCGAACGCGACCACGCCGTCGACATTGGGATAATCGCGCAGACGTTCCGGCGTGAACCAGTCGGCAATGCGGCGGATCGCGGTGGAAGAGCAGTTGACCGACGCGAGAATGCCAATGAAGTTGCGCGTGGCGACGCGGCCATCGGGCCGCACGATGCCGGCAAACGTCGCGCGCTGCTCCTGCGGCACGTAGTCCACGGGCTTCACGTCGAGGCCGAAACCCGGGTCGCGGTCGAAATCGATCAGGGTGATGTTGTGCGTATGCACGTGCTCTCCCGCTGCGATGTCGCGGGCCGCCACGCCGATGACCGTG
>DATBXG010000774.1:0-3564 GCA_036514415.1 Paraburkholderia sp. | reverse complement strand
GGCGGCAGCGCAATCGCCGCGGCGTCGAGGCGCAGCCATAGGTCGTCGTGCAGCGCACCCTGCTGGACGGCCTCGCGCGGGATCGCACGGGTGGCGGCGATCAGGCGGAAATCCGTGCCCACTTCGCTGCTGCCGCCCACGCGCATGAAGGTTTGCGAATCGAGCGCGCGCAGCAATGTTTCCTGCTGCTCGCGCGGCAGATCGGTGAGCTCGTCGATGAAGAGGGTGCCGCCGCTCGCCTGATCGACGAGGCCCGGTTCACGCTGTTCCGCGCCGGTGAACGCGCCGCGCTCATGGCCGAACAGCACGCTCGCGAGCGGCCGGCCGGCGGCGGCCTCGGCAACGAGCGCGCGCGCGTCGCACACGATGAACGGCCCCTTGCGGCGGCGGCTCAGCTGATGCAGCGTGCGCGCGGCGACTTCCTTGCCGGTGCCGGCCTCGCCATGCACGAGCAGCGCCGATTCGGTGGGCGCGAGCTGTTCGAGCGTGTCGTAGACATGCTGGATCGCGCTGCTGCGTCCGAGCATCGGCCCGAAGTGGCCCATCTGGCGTAGCGTGGCCCGCAGCGTGCGCACTTCCTCGGTCAACTCGTAGGGGCGCGGAATGCGCGCGAGCAGGCTGCGCAGGCGCGGAATGTTGACGGGCTTGAGCAGATAGTCCCAGATGCCGTGGCGCAGGCCCTCGATCGCGCTCTCGACCGTCGCGTTGCCGGTCATCACGATGACGGGCAGCGCGCCGCCTGGCGGCTGTGCGGGCAAATGAGGCAGCAGTTCGAGTCCGCCGCCGTCGGGCAGGTTCAGGTCGACGAGCACGACGTCGGGGATGAAGCGCGAGAGTGCGGCGCGCGCTTCGGCGAGTGTGGCGGCGGTGTCGACGGAGAAGCCGTCAGCCGACAGGATCGCTGAGAGGCCTGACAGGCTGTTGGGATCGTCTTCGACAATCAGGGCATGTGGCATGGCGGTAGCGGCTTACGGATGAGCGCGGTCGCGCCGGCGCTCCGCGCGCGGGGTAGCGCACTCGCCCCGGCAGACGGCCACGCGGCGCGCGGGAGCGCGGCACGATGCGAAAGATTTCACCGAGATCACGGAGATGTCTCGAAGCAGGGTGTTCAGTTCCGGTCCTCCCAGTTGTGCTGCGCCAGAGCGGGGGCGCGACGGCGCTGCCGGGCAGGGAACCGCCGGCGGCCGAGCGGCGGCGCAGGCCTGAAGCGCATGGCGCTTTGGCGTGCCCGCAACCCCCTGTTTGCCTGCAAGTGGGCGACGACCGTACCGGCCATGCCGAGCACGGTGCGTCAGTCGCGCGGCCGGTGCGCGTCGAACCAGCGGCGCACTTCCAGTTCCGCCTCGTCACGCGTCTTGCCGTAACGTTCCTGGATCAGCCCGGCGAGTCGATCTGTACGGCCTTCGGCCTTCGCGAGTTCGTCGTCCGTCAACTCGCCCCATGCCGCTTTGGCCTTGCCGATCAACTGCTTCCACTTGCCTTCAGCAATGTCGTTATTCATCGTGTTTCTCCTGGTTAGGGGAAAGAGCGTGGAACGCATGCTCCCTCTCCCCACAGCAGAAACCGTGCCGCGGAGGTCAGTCTGACCGGTTTGCGCCGCACTTGAGCACCGAAGGCGGCAAGTGCGCAATCCGATTCGCATAACCGGTAAGGTTTTCCGCAGCAGTCTCAAACATACACGTTCGGCAAAAAAAGAAAAAGCGCCCCGAGGGGCGCTTTCACAGCGGCGTCCGCCTGCAGTTCGCCAGACGCGTCCTTTAGGCGCGGCTGCGGTACTCGTTCGTACGCGTGTCGATTTCGATCTTGTCGCCGATGTTGCAGAAGAGCGGCACTTGCAGTTCGAAACCGGTGTTCAGCTTGGCGGTCTTCAGGACCTTGCCCGACGACGTATCGCCCTTGACGGCCGGTTCCGTGTAGATGATTTCGCGCACGAGCACGGTCGGCAGTTCGACCGAGATGGCCTTCTCGTTATAGAACACGACTTCGCAGCCCATGCCGTCTTCGAGGTAGTTGAGGGCGTCGCCCATCATCTCGCCTTCGACTTCGAACTGGTTGTAGTCGGCGTCCATGAACACGTACATCGGGTCGGCGAAGTACGAGTAGGTGACTTCCTTGCGGTCGAGCACGACGACGTCGAACTTGTCGTCGGCCTTGTACACGGTTTCCATGCCCGCGCCGGTCAGCAGGTTCTTGAACTTCATCTTCACGACGGCGGAGTTACGGCCCGACTTGTTGTACTCGGCCTTCTGCACGACCATGGCGTCGCTGCCGATCATCACGACGTTGCCGACGCGGAGTTCCTGTGCGGTCTTCATAATAAAAAACTGTCCTGTCCAGATTAAGTAGCTTCGAGTGTGCTCGACGGCAAACGTCGCAAGCGGATTCGGATGGTGCGACCCTCTTTGATTTGCCAACTTTCGCCAGGCTGGAGGGGCGCCGCCGTTGAAGCGCTTGCTTTTTTATGCAGCTTGAGACCGCTTGAGACGGCTGCCGTCGGATAACCGCTTATTTTAACTGACTTTTTGCGAATTCGGCTAGGTTTCCGGCGAGATCGCCAACCTGCGCGAGTTCGCCGGCCCATGTGCGTGCGCGAGCCGTGCAGGCAGGCAGGTGCTGCGCGAAATCGGCCCAGTCGGGGATGCCGCGCCCGTTCCACGCATGCCAGAAACGTTCGAGCGCGGCGCGCGGCGCTTTGGGCAAGGTGCGGCCGTAGTGCGCGAGTGCGGCGTCGAGCTTCGGCAGATGGGCGTCATCGGCTTGCGGGTAGATGTGCCAGACAAAAGGTCGCGCCGCCCATTGCGCGCGCACGAACGAGTCCTCGCCGCGCACGAAGTTCAGATCGCTCGCCCAGAGCAGCGGGTCGTAGCCGCGCTGCTCGGTGAACGCGAGCCCGTGCGCGCGCAGCGCGCCGCGCGTGGCCTGCGAGCCCGCGCCGAACGCGGGCTCTCCGAAAAAGCGCGCGAGCGCGCCCGAAATACGGCCCTCCGGGACGAGCAGGACCACCGGCTTTGCGGCGTCGCGCCACTGCTCGAGCAGGGAGGCGACGGCAGGGTTTTCGTAGGCGAAAAGCGAGATCACGGTGACTTCCGGGCCGGGCGGCGGCCCGCCCGTGGCGCGCTGCCACCATGCGGCGCGGGCGTCTGCCGAGCGCTCGAAGTCCGCGCGCCGGGAGTCGAGCGTGCGCTCCTTGAGCACGCCTCCCGTGCCGGGGCCGAGGCCGGGGAAGAAGAAGTGCTTGGCGAGCGCATGGCGCGGGTGTGGCGAGGGCCGCAGGTGAAAGTCGGCCACCCAGTCTTCGGCACTCAGATATTCGAGATTGAGCCAGACGGGTCTGCGCGCACGCTCGGCCATGGCGGCGACGTAGACGGGCGGCAGCTCACACGCGAACGCCTCGATCACGACGTCGGCGATCTGCAGCGTGTCGCCCGCGTGCTCGGGCTCGTGCCAGTGCTCGACGAGCACGCCTTCCACGGATTGCGTCGCGCGGCTCGTGTCGAGCGCCGGGCAGAGCTTGCGGAATGCGTGCAGGTCGTCGACGAACAGGCGCACCTGCCAGCCGTGCTC
>DATBXG010000773.1:0-3074 GCA_036514415.1 Paraburkholderia sp. | reverse complement strand
TAGCCGATCGCCGCGACCTTGCCCGTGCACTCGGGCAGCGCGCGCAGCGCGGCTGCCGTCGCGCCGATGTCCTCGACCACGAGGTTGACGTCCGTCTTCTGCATCAGCTCGATGCCGCGGTCGCGGTCCGCGCCCACGTATCCCAGCTCGACGCGCGGGGCCGTGCGCCAGAACACGTCGGGGGCGATCGCCACGTAGCCGTCGAGCGCGTATTGCTCGACCACGTCGCGAATGTGCCCGTTCACGCCGAAGATCTCCTGCAGGATGACGACGCCCGGGCCCTTGCCGCCCTTGGGCAGTGCGAGGTACGCGCCGAAGCTGTCATCGCCGGCGGGAATGTCGATCCATCGAGTCGAAACGCTCATGTTGCTCTCCGTCTTCATTAATCAGTCATGCGCGGGGCCGTCGCGCAGCGTGTGCGCGCGTGCGTGTGCATATGCGATGGCGCATCGCGAAATCGGGGAGCCAGTTTGCCATAGGCCCATGAATCTCTGCAGCGCGCGCCGGTTTCGCCTCGCGCCTCTACGTCGTTCTCGCAAGCGGATCGTAATGATCTCGATTATTCATTTTTCGGGCAGACAGGCTTTGGCTAGAGTCGGAGGCGACTTGCAACGTCCCCTCAGTCAGCCTCACAAGGATCGCGTCATGAGTTCTGCTTGCGCACAGCGCCCCACGCCCGATTTTTCCACGCCGTTCAGCCGCCGGTTCGGTTTGCGCCTGCCGCTCGTGCAGGGGCCGATGGCCGGCGGTCCGACCACGCCTGCGCTCGTCGCGGCGGTATCGAACGCGGGCGGGCTAGGCTTTCTCGCCGGGGCCGCGCTTGCGCCCGAGAAGATCGCGAGCGAAGTCGCCGCGATCCGTGCGCTCACCGACAAGCCTTTCGGCGTGAATCTGTTCGTGCTCGATCCGGCGAACCCCGACGAGTCCACGGTGCGCCGCGCGCTCCAGGCCATCGATCCGGTGGCGGCGCAACTTGGCCTGCCGCGCGGCGAAGCGCTCGCACGCTACGCGCCCGACTTTTACGCGCAACTCGACATGCTGATCGAACTGCGCGTGCCGGTGGTGAGCTTTACGTTCGGCCTCCTGCCCAAGGCCGATGTCGCGCGCCTGCACGCGGTGGGCAGCTATGTGATCGGCACGGCGACGCACGTGGCCGAAGGCGTCGCCTGGCGCGACGCGGGCGCGGATGCCGTCGTCGCGCAAGGCGCCGAGGCGGGCGGGCATCGCGGCACGTTCATCGGCGACGTGCCGCATGCGCTCGTTGGCACGATGGCGCTGGTGCCGCAGTTGGTCGATGCGCTCGTCGATGCGCCCGGTGCTGCCGACGCAAGCGGCCTGCCGGTGCTGGCGGCGGGCGGCATCATGGACGGGCGCGGCATCGTCGCGGCGCTCGCACTCGGCGCGCAAGGCGTGCAGATGGGCACCGCGTTTCTTGGCTGCGCGGAAAGTGCGATTCCCGCCGACTGGAAGGCGCGGCTGCGCGCGTCGACCGATACGGCGACTTCGGTCACGCGCGCGATCACGGGGCGTCACGCGCGCGGCATTCGCAATCCGCTCATGCGGCAACTCGAGGCGCAGGCCGAAGCGGTCGCACCGTACCCCGTTCAGAATGCGCTCACGCAACCGTTGCGGCAGCGCGCGGCGCGCGAGAACGACGGCGACTATCTCTCGCTGTGGTCGGGGCAGGGCGCGCCGCTCTCGCGTGCGCGCGTTGCGGACTCGAGCGCGGCGCAAGTCGTCGAGGCGCTCGACAGCGAATGGCGTGCGACGCTCGGCACACTCGCGGGCGAGTCGTGAGGCACGCGGTCGAAGCGGAGCGATTGCAACGCATCGGGATCCGAAATTAATCGAATGCTTACTTGAACCAGCGCGCGCGTAATCGCGCCTGCGGCGTAACGGCACGACTCGCAAACGTTATCGCGAATGCGAGGGATGTTCATATTGCCGCATTACGTCCTGGTGTATTCCCGGAACGCGTGCGCCAACCCACCAACAACTCCCGTCAAAAAATCTCAAAAACGAATCGCAAGAGTCGTCCCAGACGCTTTCCCGGCACCTGGATCCAAAGTCGGGATGCCTCATTACACAAGGCTTTCAGTAGATTGGTCAGGTTTTCGAACTGTTGTTGCAGCACGCATATTGGTACTCGCACCAATATCTGAAAAAAGTCCCCCAAATTAATTTGATCACCTACACTTGCGCGCAAGTATGGATGGGGGTCCCGCCATGAACGGGTCTTTCGCCATGCTGGCCAGGTGCATCAAGGATGCATCCTGCGTGGTCGTCCGCACGGGGAGCGACACGTTCGGGGCGCGGGAGCACTGGGCGATTACGTAGCTTTTGGGTTCGAAACTGGAGACTTACATGAATATCAAGCTTCACAAGCTGTTGCCGATCAGCGCTGCGGCCATGTTGTTCGCGTCGTTCGCAACGGCAGCGAGCGCAGACGTCACGGTCAAGATTGGCCACGTCGCGCCGCTCACGGGCGGCATTGCGCACCTCGGTAAAGACAACGAAAACGGCGCACGTCTCGCAGTCGAAGAGATCAATGCGAAGGGCCTCGTGGTCGGCGGCCAGAAGGTCACGCTCGTGCTCGACGCACAAGACGACGCGGCCGACCCGCGCACGGCCACCCAGGTCGCGCAGAAGCTCGTCGACGACAAGGTCGTTGCCGTCGTCGGCCACCTGAACTCGGGCACCTCGATCCCGGCTTCGAAGATCTACAGCGATGCGGGCATCGTGCAGATCTCGCCGTCGGCCACGAACCCGGCCTACACGCAACAAGGCTTCAAGACGACCTACCGTGTCGTGGCGACCGACGCCCAGCAAGGCCCGGCGCTCGCGAACTACGCGGCCAAGAACCTGAAGGTGAAGACCGTGGCCGTGGTCGACGATTCGACGGCTTATGGTCAGGGTCTCGCGAACGAATTCGAGAAGACCGCCAAGTCGCTCGGCATGAACGTGCTGTCGCATGACGCGACGAACGACAAGGCCGTGGACTTCCGCGCCATTCTGACGAAGATCAAGGGCGAAAACCCCGACGCGATCATGTACGGCGGCATGGACGCCACCGG
>DATBXG010000772.1:0-3722 GCA_036514415.1 Paraburkholderia sp. | reverse complement strand
GAAGAAGACGGCAAGAAGATCGCGGTGCTGCGCAACGAGTACACGGAGGAACAGGAGGAGCGGGCCGTCGATCAGGTGGTGATCGAAAACGGCAGCACACCCAACGACAGCTTGTACTGGAAGCTCAAGCCCGAATCGGTCAATCGGGGGCAGGTGGACGTCCACAAGCTGTTCGAAGCTCAGGCGCAGCCTTGTCTTTCTGAAGATCTGGGCAATGGCCGCTTCCTGCTGTTCCGCGTGGGCGACTGCATTTCGATGCACAACATCCATGGTGCGATTTACGACGCGCTGCGGCTCGCCAAGGACTTCTGAACCATGAATCCGACCTGGCTCATTACCGCGCTGCTGTGGGTGTCGATGGCGGGGCTCGCGTTCGCGGTCGCGAAGCGCGCTGCCTGCTGGCGAGTAGGGCGCGCGGCCGTGCCCGGCTCCGTGGGCGTCGGCAAGCTGTTCAGCATCCCGAAGCGTTATTTCGTCGATCTGCACCACGTGGTGGCGCGCGACCCGTATATCGCGAAGACGCACGTCGCCACCGCGGGCGGTGCGATCGCGGCGCTCGCGCTCGTGTTCGTCAACTACGGGTTCGCGATCTATTCGCCGTGGCTCGACAAGCTGATCTTTCTCGCGGCGCTCGCCATGCTGACCGGCACGGTGTTCGTGTGGCGCCGCCGTCATGCGAAAGATGTCCCGGCGCGCCTCTCGCGCGGGCCGTGGAATACGCTGCCGTGGCTGCTCGGCTCGTTTGCGCTGGGCGTGGCGCTCTACACGGTCGCGCCCGCAGGTGCAATGTCCGGCGGTTTCGCGGTGCTCTGCGCGGTGCTGATTGCCGTGGGCGCGTTCGCGATGACGTTCGGCGCGGCGCGCGGCGGCCCGATGAAACATGCCGTGGCGGGCCTCCTGCACCTTGCCTTCCATCCGCGTCAGGAACGCTTTGCGGCCACCCGCGATAGCTGGACCGGCAACGGCACGGCCACGCCGCCCACTGCGCTGAAGCTCTCCGACATCGAGGAGAAGCAGGAATATGGCGTGGCGAAGCCCGTGGAATTTCGCTGGAATCAGTTGCTCAGCTTCGACGCCTGCGTGCAGTGCGGCAAATGCGAGGCCGCGTGCCCCGCGTTCGCCTCAGGCCAGCCGCTCAATCCGAAGAAGCTCATTCAGGATCTCGTGGTGGGCATGGCGGGCGGCACCGACGCGGCCTATGCGGGCAGCCCCACGCCCGGCATTCCCGTGGGCCAGCATCGCGGCGCGCCAAACGGTCCGATCGTCTCGGGCTTGATCGAAGCGCAGACGCTGTGGTCATGCACGACCTGCCGCGCCTGCGTGCAGGAGTGCCCCATGCTGATCGAGCACGTCGATGCGATCGTCGACATGCGCCGCAACCAGACGCTCGTGCACGGCGAAGTGCCGGGCAAGGGGCCGGAGGTGCTCGCGAACCTGCGCGAGACCGGCACGGCGGGCGGTTATGACAAGGCAGCGCGCTACGACTGGTCAGTCGATCTCAGCGCGCCCGTGGCGCAGCCCGGCAAGCGCGTGGACGTGCTCGTGGTGGCCGGCGAAGGCGCGTTCGATATGCGCTATCAGCGCACGCTGCGTGCGCTCGTGAAGGTGCTCAACAAGGCGGGCGTGGACTACGCGGTGCTGGGCGCACGCGAAACGGACACCGGCGACGTTGCGCGGCGCTTAGGTGACGAAGCTACGTTCCAGCACATGGCGAAGCAGATGATGGCGACGCTCGCCACGCTGAACTTCGCGCGCATCGTCACCGCCGATCCGCACGTCATGCATAGCCTGCGCAACGAGTACCGCGCGCTCGGCGCGCGTTACGAGGTGCTGCATCACACGACTTTCCTCGCGGAACTGGCCGCAACGGGACGCATTGCGCCAAAGGCCGTGCAGGCGCTCGCCGAAAAGCGCACGACGTATCACGATCCCTGCTATCTGGGCCGCTACAACGGCGAAACCGAAGCGCCGCGCAAGCTGCTGAAGACGATCGGCATCCAGGTCGTGGAAATGGAACGCCACGGTATGCGCGCACGCTGCTGCGGCGGTGGCGGTGGCGCGCCGCTCACCGACATCCCGGGCAAGCAGCGCATTCCCGACATCCGCATCGCCGACGCGCGCGCGGTCAATGCCGATGTGGTCGCCGTGGGCTGCCCGCAGTGCACGGCGATGCTCGAAGGCGTGGTCGGCCCGCGCCCCGAAGTGCTAGACGTGGCCGAACTCGTGGCCGCCTCGCTGGAGTGAATCGATGAATACCCTCAAACGAGTCGATCCGCGCCGCCCATTCGTCGTCACGGCGGCGGGCCTCAGGCGCATCACGCTGGGCGAAACCGGCAGCGCGGACACAAACGGAGCGCACTGGCCCGCGCAACATGGCCACGGAAACGCAGCGAAGCCTCGCCGCGTGATTAGCGATCCGAAGCATTGTGTGCTCGTGGCCGCGCACGCCGAACGCGGCGCACTCGACGATCACGCGGGCCAGGCCATCGCGGCCGCCGCGCTGCTCGCCGATGCGCAAACCGAAGTGGCGCTCCTCGTCTTTGGCGAACTGAAGGACGACGCGGCGGCGCTGGGCGTGGACAAGCTGATCGAACTGCCAGGCTTCGAGCGCCGCACGTTTGCGCCGGAAAGCGAGCTGCGCGCCTTGCAGGCCTGCGCAGCGGCGCTCGCGCCAAAACACGTCTTCCTGCCCGACAACGCGAACGGCGACGGCGACCTGGGCCGCCGTTATGCGGCCTCGGCTGGCGCGAGCGTGGCGACGCATGTGGTCGAGATCGATGCGAAGCATGTGGGCGTCTTTGAACAGGCGAAGCGCGCGTGGGCGTCGCGCTCGCTGCCCGATGTGATCCTGCTCGCTCCGAACGCCGTCGATGCGAAGCTGCCGTTCGTCGGCGCGGGCGAGCGCCTCGCGGGCGATTTCATCCGGCCCGCGAATGATGTCGCGTCGCCATACAAGGATCTGGGCCTCGAAGCCATCGACGCCGCCCAGGTCGCGCTCGAAGAAGCCGATTTCATCGTGTCGGCGGGCAACGGCGTGACCGACATCGGGGCGTTCGAGCAGCTTGCGGGCAGCTTCGGCGCAGCGATCGGCGCGAGCCGGGTGGCCGTCGACAACGGTCACTTCACGCGCGACAAGCAGGTGGGCGCGACGGGCAAGACGGTCGAGGCGAGCGTGTATATCGCGTTCGGCATTTCGGGCGCCGTGCAGCATCTGCAGGGCATCAAGGACTGCCGCCATGTGATCGCCGTGAATCTCGACGGGAGCGCGCCGATCGCGAAGCGCGCCAACCTGACCGTGGTTGGCGATGCGCAGGGCACGATCGCCGCCCTGATCGAGCAGGTGCAAGCCGCCCGCGCGAAACGCGGCGGGGCGAGCGCCGTACGTGACGAAACGCATTCCGCAGGAGTCGCCGCATGAACGCGCGTAATGATCCTCTGCGCCGGGTCGAGCGCATCGCGGTGCTCGTCTCCGTTGGACGCCACCCCGTGAGCGGCGCGCCACGCCATAGCCGCAACGATGCGCTTGCGCTCGATCTCGCACGCACGCTCGCTGGGCGCCACCACGCGCGCCTCGACGTGCTGCACGCGGGCGACGCCGCCGATCCGGCGCTCGCCGACTACCTCGCGCTCGGTGCGCACGAAGTCGAGGTGCTCTCGTGCACGCCGGCCGACGACGCGGCCCGCATGCTCGCCGAACGCGTGCGCGGCTACGACCTCGTGCT
>DATBXG010000771.1:0-17859 GCA_036514415.1 Paraburkholderia sp. | reverse complement strand
TCGTAAAAGAACAGCCGAGCCGGACCATGTTCGATGGACCGAGGCGCGGGCTGCGATGGTGAAGGGTTTTTGGGCCCCTTTGACTTGATATCCGGCAATGCCCCGGAGAGGCAATCAGACAAAGCCTAAAAAATTATCGGCAATTGAAAAAGGGAATTTGCTGCTGAAGATCGAACGTCACCCAATGCGTCAGCGTCAGTGGCATATTCACCTTCGGTTCGGCCTGCGCAGACAATCGCCCATATTTCGTCGTCGCTCATGGCGTTGCAGTCGGGGGGATGCTTTTAGATTGCCGCTCACTTCGGCGCGCTACGTCTGCCTGCTAACCCGCGCGCTCGAGAAGATCACGTTCAGCCACCGCGAGCCATGCTGGAAGCGCAATTTCATTGGGCTCGTGGTTGACGCTTACCCTGAGTTTCAGGGCGTGGCGAGGGACGTTGATGCGTGCGCGAGTTGCGAACCCGGACACATGGATAGTCGATTTGTTGCCGAAAAACAAAAAACCCCGTAAATCTTTGAATTTACGGGGTTTTTCACCATTTCTGGCGGAGAGAGGGGGATTCGAACCCCCGATAGGCTATTAACCTATACACGCTTTCCAGGCGTGCGACTTAAACCGCTCATCCATCTCTCCGGCGGGAGGCGAATTATAGCAGAGTCCGCGCGGAGGAGGAAAGCTGTCACGCCGCACCTGGCACGACTTGCGCTTTCCAAGGCTCCTCGCATCCCCTAAGAGCAACGCAGAAATCGTTCGTTCCCTGTTTGCCGGGCGATCTGCATCGTTGGCGAATCGGCCTTGCAGCCGGCTCGCCAAGACCGCGCAGCGACAATCACCACACGCAACGAAACGCCCCACACGAACAACAAAAACCCCCTCCCTCTCGCGCTCGGCGCGGGCGGCAGCTACGCGGTGGGCGCGCTGAGCATCGGCATTGCGTACTCGAACACGCAATACGGAAACGATACGTACTCAACCTTCCATCAAACCGCGAAGTTCAACAGCGGGTCGGCGTTCCTGAACTATCAAATCACACCGGCGCTGCGCGCGGGCGTGGGCTACAACTACACGTCGCTCAGGGGCCCGCGTCGGCGCACTACAACCAGGTGAATCTCGGCGGCGATTATTCACTCTCCAAACGCACCGATCTCTACGCGCTCGCTGGCTACCAGAAGGCGAGCGGCCGCACGCTCGACGCGAAGGGTTCCAGCATCGTTGTGCAGGCATCGATCGGCGACTTCGGCGTGAGCTCAGGCGCCGACAATCAGCACAAGTTCTGACGCGTGCCCGACCCATGCGGCGCGCGTCGGCAGCTGCGCGGGGGATCGCCGATAATGCTTCGCCGAGCCCCCGAGGAGAACCCGCTTGAAAGTCAGCGAAGCCGTCACCAGCCGCAAGTCCGTGCGTCAGTTTTTGTCCGATCCGGTGGACCCCGCCGTGATTCGCCGCGTGCTCGATACCGCTGCGCGCGCGCCCTCGGGCGGCAATCTACAGCCGTGGCATGTGCACGTCGTGGGCGGCGAAACACTCGCGAAGCTCAAGGCGATCATGGCCGAACGCATTGCGCAGGCGCCCGCGGGCGAGCAGATGGAGTACGACATTTATCCACGCGAACTGGGCTCGCCGTATCGCGAGCGTCGCTACGAGGTGGGTGAGGATCTCTATCGCAGCATCGACGTCGCACGCGAGGACCAGCCGGGCAGGCTGCGGCAATTCGCGCGCAACTATGCATTCTTCGACGCGCCGCTTGCGCTCTTTTGCAGCGTCGATCGTCAGATGGGGCCGCCGCAGTGGGCCGATCTCGGTATGTTCCTGCAGACGGTGATGCTGCTCCTGCGCGAAGCCGGCTTGCATAGCTGTACGCAGGAATGCTGGGCGCGCTACGCGCAGAGCGTGGGCGAGTTTCTCGCCTTGCCGCGAGAGCGCATGCTCTTCTGCGGCATGGCGGTTGGCCATGAGGACCCCGACGCGCCGATCAACCAGTGGCGTTCCGCACGCGTACCGCTCGACGCGTTCGTGCAATTCGACGGTATCTGAAGCGCTCCGCTCGAAGCGTGAGCGCCGAAGGGTAGGGCGGCGCCGCGCCGACCCTTCACATTACTTACAGCGCGGCACGAATGCGCGCGGCCAGCGCTTCGAGCTGTGCCATGTCGGCCATCTCGCGCGCGTGCGGACGCAGTTCTTCGCCCGCGCGACGCGGAATTACGTGAAAGTGCACGTGCGGCACGGTCTGCCCCGCGGCCGCACCATTGAACTGCGCGATCAACAGGCCTTCGGGCGCGAGCACCTTGCGCACCGCGGCCGCCATTTTCTGCACTGTCGCCATGGCGGCTGCACCGGCTTCGGGCGAAAGATCATAGATCAGCTCGGCGCCTTCCTTCGGCAGCACGAGCAGATGGCCTTCGGATTGCGGCATGACGTCCATGATCGCGAGCGTCGCGTCGTCCTCGTACACCTTGATGCAGGGGGCTTCGCCGCGCAGGATGCGCGCGAAGATGTTGTTGTCGTCGTAGGCCATATCAGTGTCTCCGGCTTGGGCGCGCGTTTTGCGCACGAATGCCAATGCGTTTCTAAAGAGTTCTCGATTATGGCCTGCCAGGGCGAGCCTGTGCGGGTTCCTGCACGCTTTTTGAAGCGGGTGCATCATAGAGGTTCTCGCAGCGCGCGCGACGATGAATGTCTTGATAGCAACCTCTTGCATGGCACCGGAGAAAGGCATTAAGGCGCCAACTCCGGCCAATACGGAGCACGTATGGCAACGACTGATCTCGAAGCAGCCCATTCCGCACGTGAGGCCACCGGCTCGGGGGCCTGGCGGTTCATAACCCAGCTACTGGCGCGCGCAGACGTGAAGGTCAACGGCACCCGGCCGTGGGACATGCGCATCCATGACCCGCAGGTGCCCGAGCGCATCCTCGCGCTGGCCAACCTGGGGCTCGGCGAGGCCTACATGGACGGTCAGTGGGACTGCGAGCAGCTCGACGAGTTCTTCGCCCATGTGTTGCGCGCGCACGTGGATGAACAGATCGATCCTGCCCGGCTCGTCTTCCACGCGCTCAAGGCGCGTCTCATGAACCGCCAGACCGTGCGCCGCGCATGGAAGGTGGGACAGCAGCACTACGACATCGGCAACGACTTCTACGAGGCGATGCTCGACAAGCGCATGACCTATACGTGCGGCTACTGGTCGGGCGGCGCGAAGACGCTCGACGAGGCGCAGGAGGCCAAGCTTGACCTCATCTGCCGCAAGCTCGGCCTGAAGCCCGGCATGCGCCTGCTCGACATCGGGTGCGGGTGGGGCAGTTTCATGAAGTTCGCAGCCGAGCACTATGGCGTGTCGTGCGTGGGCGTGACGATCTCGAAGGAACAGGCCGCGCTGGGCGCCGAACGCTGCAAGGGCCTGCCTGTCGAATTCCGTTTGCAGGACTACCGGCTGCTCGACGAGAAGTTCGACCGCATTGCCAGTGTGGGCATGTTCGAGCACGTGGGCCCGAAGAACTATCGCACCTACATGGAGGTCGCGCAGCGTTGCCTCGCCGACGACGGTCTCTTCGTACTGCATACCATTGGCAAGAACCGCCGCGACACTACGCCCGACCCGTGGGTCGACAAGTACATCTTCCCGAACGGCGAGCTGCCGACCATCGGCCAGATCGCGGACGCTTCGGGCGGCCTCTTCGTGACCGAAGACCTGCATAACTTCGGGGCCGACTACGACCGCACGCTCATGGCGTGGCACGCGAATTTCGAAGCCGCGTGGCCGCGTTTCAAGGAGCAGATGGGCGAGCGGTTCTACCGCATGTGGCGTTACTACCTGCTTTCGTGCGCCGGGGCGTTCCGCGCGCGCGACATCCAGCTGTGGCAGTGGGTCTTTTCGAAGAATGGGGTGCCGGGCGGCTATCAGCGTCCGGATTCGGCCCGGGTTGGCCTTGAATCGGCCTTGAATTTGCCCTGACCGCCCGGTCGTCCGCAGATGCGGCCGCGTCTCGCGAATCGCGAACGCGGCCGTTTTCTTTTCGGATGATCAGCGGATCAGTGCCGAGACCGTTGCGATGCCAAGGATCGTCATGACGACCGAGGCGCACACGTGAATGGCGATCTCGCCCGCGGCCCAGCCGAAACGCCCGTGCTGCAGATGCGAAACGACTTCGGCGGAAAAGGTCGAGAACGTCGAGAGGCCGCCCATGAGGCCGGTAATGACGAAGAGGCGCCACTCGGCGGAGAGCTGGGGCATGCGCCCGAAGTACGCGACCGCGACGCCGATGACGTAACCCGCGATGATGTTCGACGCGAGCGTGCCGAGCGGCAGCACAGGGTAGAGGGCATTCAGGCGCAGGCCGAGAACCCAGCGCAACAGCGAACCAAGCGCGCCGCCGACGCCGACGGCGATGATGGACAAATACATGGTCTGGTGTGGTTGAGGGCGCAATGAGAGCCGGCGCGCCAGCCGGCCAGCCCTCGCTCGTGCCATTTTCGAGCACGGAGTGTAGCACCGGCAGGCTTCCTGCCACGCTAACCGGCAGTGCGTCCGCGCTCAACCAGGTTCTGTCCGTGCGCTCGCGTCAGACGATCCCGCCATTTGCGCGCAGCACCTGGCCGTTGACCCAGCCGCCGTCCGGGCCCGCGAGGAACGACACGACGCCCGCGATGTCGTCGGGTTGCCCGAGGCGTTGCAGCGGCGGCATGTTCGCGAAGTGCTGGACCTGCTCTTCGGTCTTGCCGTCGAGGAACAGCGCCGTGGCCACCGGCCCCGGCGCGACCACGTTCACACAAATGGAGCGCCCGCGCAGCTCGCGTGCGAACACGCGCGTGATTGTCTCCACGGCAGCCTTGCTCGCCGTATAGAGCGCATAGCCTGGCAGGTTCATCGCGAGCACGGAGGTCGAGAAGTTGATCACGCGGCCGCCGTCCGCGAGCTTCGTCGCCGCCTCGCGCAGCGTGTTGAGCGTGCCGCGCACGTTGATGTCGAAGGTTTCGTCGTAGAGCGCGTCGGTCGAATCGGCAACCGTGACCGTCTTCATGATGCCCGCATTGTTCACGAGCAGCGTGGGTTGGCCCAGCGTTTCGGCGGTGGTTTCGAAGAGCCGGCGGACCTCGTCGGCCTTCGCGATGTTCGCTTGCACGGCGATGGCGCGGCCGCCGGCCTCTGCGATCTTCGCGACGAGCGCCTCGGCCTCGGCGCGGCGCGAAGCGTAGTTGATGACGACGGCGTAACCGTCGCGTGCGAGACGTTCGGCTAGGGCGGCGCCAATGCCGCGCGAGGCGCCCGTGACGATTGCGACGCCGCGTGAGTTCGTGGTTGCGTTCATGATCGTGATCCTTCCCGTGAGTGGTGAGAACGGGCTCGATCATGAATGAAAGCGCGGCGGCGATCATTGCGTGCCGCCGGGTTTCATCATTCCATTTCGATTAACAATGGTGCGGCGCGCCTCTACGTTTGAAAACGTTTTCGCGTGCCGCCCCTCATCGCTCAATAGGCGATGCAGACGGATTTCGTCTCGGTGTACGCGTCGATGATCGCGCGGCCGTGCTCGCGGCCGATGCCCGAGGCCTTGAAGCCGCCGAAGGGCAGCGCCGGATCGACCATGTTGTGCGTATTCACCCATACCGTGCCGGCCTGCACACCGTCCACCACGCGCAACGCGCTGTCGAGCTGGTTGGTCCAGACGCTCGCGCCCAGACCATACTCCGAAGCATTCGCAGCCGCGACGGCCTCCTCGACATCGTCATACGGCATGGCGACGAGCACTGGCCCGAACACCTCTTCGCGCACGACGGCAAGCGGCTTGTTGGCCGCGTTCGAGATCACGGTCGGCTCGATGAAGAAGCCGGGGCGATCACCGTCGCCGCCGCCCGCGACGATCTCGCCGCCTTCCGCGCGGCCCTGCGCGATCATCCCGGCGACTTTGGCGCGATGGCGCGCCGAAACGAGCGGACCCATCTGCGCGGCTGCATCGAAGCCGGAACCGAGTACCGTTGCGCGCGCAACCTGGGCGATGCCCTCGACGATCTCCTCGTAGCGCGCACGCGGCAAATACAGCCGCGAGCCCGCCGTGCAGACCTGGCCATGATTGAAGAAGATCGCGCCGGCCGCGCCTTCGATGGCCCGCTGCGGATCGCAGTCGTCGAGCACGATCACGGGGCTCTTGCCGCCCAGTTCCAGCGACACGCGCTTGAGATCGCTCGCGCATTGCTTGCCGATGATGCGGCCTACCTCGGTCGAGCCCGTGAAGGTGACCTTGTCCACCTGCGGATGGCGCACGAGCGCCGCGCCCGCGGTTTCACCCTGGCCGGTGACGACGTTGAACACGCCCGGCGGAAAGCCGGCTTCGTGCGCTAGCTCGGCGAGGCGAATGGCCGTGAGCGGCGTTTCCTCGGCGGGCTTGAGCACCACGGTGCAGCCGCAAGCGAGCGCCGGTGCGATTTTCCAGACTGCCATCAACAGGGGGAAATTCCACGGCACGATCGCGGCGACCACGCCCGCGGGCACGCGGCGCGTGGAGGCGTTGTAGCGCACGCCGGGCGGAAACGCGAGCGATAGATCCACGGTGCTGCCCTCGATCTTGGTCGCCCAGCCGGCCATATAGCGCAGCCATTGCACGCTGCCGCCCACTTCGAGCATCTTCGAGAAGCCCAGCAGCTTTCCCTGGTTGAGCGTTTCGAGCGCGGCGAGTTCGTCGCCATGCTGCTCGACGAGATCGGCGAGCTTGAGCAGCAGGCGCTCGCGCGCGGCGGGCGGCAGGCGCCGCCACGTATCGGCTTCGAAGGCGCGGCGCGCCGCGCTGACGGCGGCATCGACGTCGGCGTCGCTCGCGTCGGGTACCTGGGCGATCTCGGCGCCCGTGGCGGGATTGAATACGGCGAACGTGCGGCCGTTGCCGCTTTCGCTAAAGCGTCCGTCGACGAACATCTGCGTGCGGATCGTGTGCGTGAAGTCCTGGCGGTCCATACCGTCTCCTGGTTTCAGTAGTAATGCGAATGTTTTTTCGGTAGTCGTTTCAACGTAAGTCGATCGCGCTGCCCGCAGCGAGTGCGGGCGAGGCTGGGTAGTGCACATGCGTGCGGAATCGGCGCGGTGCCGCAAAAGCGTAGGCGCAAGCAAGATTGAGTGCGCCGCCAACGAGGAACAACGTGTAGAAGCCCTGACCGAAGCCCCATGACGTGGTGGCGAGCGCGGTGCCTGCAAGCATGCCCGCATGGTGCGCAAGCCCGGGGCAGCCAGTCCCCGAGACGCGTGACGCGCGGCCGCTGCGCATCAGCGTGGGGAGCGTGAGGTAGTCGAGCACGGCGAACGCGGGCGCGGTGAGCGCGGCCCACGGCGCGAGCGAATCGAGCGTGAGGGCGGCGAGCAGCGCGCCGCGCAGCACGAAGAGCGCGAGCAGCGCGCGCCGGTAATCGGCGCGATCGGCGAGCCAGCCCGCCGCAGCCACCACGGCGAGCGAGGCCACAACCTGCGTCATGGACGTCGCGCTCCCACCGCAGATCGCAAAGAACTGGAAGCGCGCAAGCACGCCGCTCGATAAGCCCGCGAGCAGCGCGGGAGCAAGGAGCAACATGCCGTTGCGCCACATCGGCGCTGGTGCGTGCGTATGCACCGGTTGCGGCGCCGCCGCATTGCGCTCGCGTCGCAAGTGCATGCACACAGCGGTGACGAGAGCGATACCGAAGAGCGCGAGTGTTGCCGAAGCGCTCGTTGCGCCCGATCGCGCGGCGGCCGCAGCGGCGCTCATTGCCGCCATCGTGAGCACGAGCGCGCTGGCGACCGGGACGGTGGCGTACGTAGCAAAACACCGCACGAGCGCTGCGGGAATCAGCGCCATGGCGAGCAATGCGAGCCCACTTGCAGCGAAAGCGGCAACCGCACCGCCTGCCTGCATCGCCGCGATCATGACGCCGGCGGCGAGTGCGCTCGCGCCGCCCGTGAGCGCCGCCCAAACACACAGCTGGCGTGTGGCGTGCATCACGACAGGACGGCGCGCGAGCGGCATCATCGTGTGCTCACTGCTTGCTGTGGCAGCACGATCCGGCTTCGGGTGCGTCCGCGCCGTCCTGCACGCTGTGCGGATCGCGCCCGCCTGGCAGGTCCATCGCCGGATTGCCGTAGAAGAAGTTATTGGGCTTGAGCATGAAGCCCGCATACTCCACCGGCATTACCGGGAAATCCTCGGGCTTGCACACGTGCGTGTGTCCGAAGCTGTGCCACAGCACGATGTCTTCGTTCTCCACGTTGCGGTTCGCCTCGATATAGCGGGGCAGGCCGTCGCCGCCCGCGTGCTGGTTCGGGTAGTCGCCGCTCGCGTAGCGCTGCGTCGTGTCGTACGGCGTGACCCACACATGGCGCGTAGCGAAGCCGCCGCGCTGGCGCACTTTCGAGTTGGGATCGGCGAGCATGAGCGGCGAGTCGTTGATGATGAGCTTGTAGCCCGGGTTCGCGCCGACGCGGTTTTTCACGTTCGGGTTCACGACTTTCCAGAAGCGACCGGTCTGACCGTTGGCGTTGCACGCGGCTTCCTGCTCGGTCTTGAGCACACGCCTGGTCGTATCGAACACGTTGCCGTACGGGTTGTCCGCAGCCATCGCGCGAGGCACGAATTCGTGCTCGGTGACGGAATTTCTCTCACCGTCCACCATCATGTGCAGGCGCGCATTGAAGAAGTGCTGATGCGTGGGGCCGCCGAGATTCTCGGTGACCATGCCGCCCCACGGATACGCGTCGCCGTCGGCCACGGCCGAGGTCTGGATGATGCCCGTGAGCTTGCACTCGAGCTGGATCGTGCCGTCCTGATAGAAGTACCAGTAAAAGCCGTAGTCGTAGTTGCCCACGGTCGCGAAGAACGAAATGACGAGACGGCGCGAGCGGCGCATTTCGAACACGCCGTTGCGGAATTCGTAGTGTTTCCAGAGCGTCCCGTAATCTTCCTCGTGGAGACAAACGGCGTTCTTCATGGCGAAGCCGTTGCCGAAGTCGTCGGCGGAAGGGATGTCGAAATAACGGATCGTGCCGAGGCAGTCACAGCCCAGCTCGAGCTGGTTCGCGAGCTTGCCGAGGCCGTACTCGCCCGCATCGAACGCGCTCTTCCAGTAGTGGTTCGTGGTCGGATCCGAGTAGGGCACGCACATCTCCGTCACGCTTGCGCGGTAGACGATGGGCCGCGGTGCGCTCTTGCCGTCGTCCCAGGTGATCTGGTGCAGAACGAGCCCTTCGCGCGGCGTGAAGCCCACGCGGAATTTCCAGTTCTGCCAACTAACCTGCCAGCCGTCTATCGTGAAGCTCGGGCCTTCGGGCTGGCTGATCGAGAGCGGCTTGACCGTCGTGCGCGGCTCGCCCAGGCTCGGCGTGTCGTAGTTGTGCTTCGCGCGCGGAATGGGGATGATGCGGCCGTCATCGATCAGCTCGATCACCTTGTGCGCGAGCAGGTCCACCACGGCGACCACGCCTTCGATGGGGTGCGCATAGCCGTTGTCGGTCAGGGACTCGCGATAGTAGCTCACGCAGCGCACGAGACGGCGGCCGTTTTCGTTCGGGCGGTCGAAGGCGCCTGCGGAGAACGGATCGACCTGTACGCGCTCGAGATCGTCTTCGGTGAGCCCGCGCTTCTTGATGGCCTCGCGCCACGCAGCGTCTTCCTTGACGATGCGCTCCGCATTCATGAAGTCCTCGATCATCACGGGCGGCTGGCCGTAGGGCGCGCTTTGCAAGGCGAGCGCCTTGCGCGATTCCACGGTCTTCTCGCGCAGGTCCACGACGAATTCGAGCGTCTGGTTGCGCGTGCGGTCGATCGCGATAACGAAGGCGCGGCGCGAGTAATAGTCGCCGGGCTTGTACGCGAGCACTTCGGTCTTGGGCGGCTCCTGGAGTTCGGTAACGGGAAAGCGCCCGTATTCATCGAGCTGCTCTGCGGCTTTCACGATGTCACAGGCAAGCTGCATTTCGGCGAGGCTCAGCGGGTCAAGCGGATGCGCGTTCGGATTCGTGTTCATAAGCGTTTCGTAAGGATGACGTTGGGCGCAACATCGCGTGGGACGGTATGAAGAATTCGCACTCGTCTCATGCAATGTCGATGGGCCAATCGTAGAAACGCCGTATTTTTTTCGCGCTTGCAAAACGCGCCAAAGGGGCGATAGAGTGCGCCAGAGACGAACGGTGGCCATGGCCATCGTCACGAGCAGGCCCCAATGGAGCGAGACATGAAAAGAGTGCCTGTCAATAGCGGTTTTCCAATGATTCGCGGCGCGGTGATGGGTCCTATCGTGCGTGCGCTCGACGCCGCTGGTGCGGACTGCGATGCATTGCTGGCCGAGTTCGGCTTGAGCCGCCGGCAGCTTTCCAATCCCTATGAAATCGTCGCGCTAGGGCGCTATGTGGGCGCATTCGAACGCGCGGCGCAGGTGCTCGACGAGCCTTTTCTCGGGCTGCGTCTGGGCGCCGAATTGCAGCTCACGGAATTGGGGCCGCCCGGGCTCGTGTTCATGTCGTCGCCCACCCTCGGCGCCGCCATCCGCAAGTTCACTGATTCGCTTGGCTCGTGGCAGAGCGGGACGGTCATGGACCTCGTGAGCGACAACGAATGGCCGATATGGAGCTACCGCATCGCGCATACGCAAATCTGGCCGCGCCGCCAGGACGCCGAATACAGCGTCTCCGCCATCTGCCACATGATCCGGCAGGTGCGGGGCTCCGCATGGAAGCCGTGCGAGATTCATTTCGAACACGCGGCGCCAGCTGACCTCAAGCCCTATATGCGCCTTTTCCGCGTGCCAGTGCGCTTCCAGCAGCCGGCAAACGGCGTGGTTCTGCATCCGCAGGATCTCGAGACACCGCTCAAGAGCGCCGACGCGCAGATGGCGCGCATGATGGAGCGCCACGCCACCGACCTCATTTCGCGCGATACGCAGCCGCATACGCTCGTCGACCAGGTGCGCGATCTCGTGACGCGCCGGCTCGCGCGCGAGAAGCTCGTGGTCGGCGATATCGCAAAGGATCTAGGGCTATCGGACCGCTCCTTGCAGCGTCATCTCGCCGAAGCGGGCACGTCGGTGCGCCAGATCATTCGCGAGGAGCGCGAGCGCAGCGTGGCGGTGCTGCGCGGGCAGGAGGGCATGACCAATGCGGCCGTGGCCCGCGCGGTGGGTTATGCCGATGCCACGGTGCTATGGCGTGCAACGCGCAACTGGGGCCGCGCAAGCGCGAAGCGAACGCACTGAGCGCCAGGACCGGCACAAAAATCGTGAAAGCTGACTGACGGCTCATGGTAAGTTTGTGAGCTGAACAAAGTATTTCATGCCGGTGTATGCAATTGATAAGGAATCCAAAGGTAATGTCGACCGCTCGAACGCGCTTAGGTGAAAACCCGCTCCGGCACTGGCGCACTTTATCGAATATTTGGCGCGTTGCGCCAGGTCGGCGAGTTTATTAGCTGCCTACCATGCGCTCAAATCGAATCGGGAATTTTGATTCGGCGAGCGCCACAGGCACGCGGTTCCCCATCGTGTCGCATGGCGTACCCAGAACAGACACGATCAGAGGCAACGATGAACGAACCGTATTCCCCCACTCACCTGATCGGTGAGGGCGCGGCAGAGGAATCCTCAGCGGCGTCCGCAGTCGGATCAACCCGCGGCATGCTCGGGCTTTGGCAAATCGTCTTTCTCGTCATTTCGGCGGCAGCGCCGCTCACGGGCATGCTGGGCGCGGTGCCGCCCGCCATCAGCCTCGGCAACGGCGCGGGTGTTCCCGGCGCATTCGTGATAGCGGGCGCGGTGCTGCTCGTATTCAGCGTGGGCTTCGCTTCGATGAGCCGGCACATCGTGCGCGCCGGCGCGTTCTACGCCTACATCACGGCGGGCTTCGGCCGTCCCGTCGGCATGGCCGGCGCGCTCGTCGCGCTACTCTCGTACACGTCCATCCAGATCGCGCTCTACGGCCTGTTCGGCTTCTTTTGCACCGTGGTGCTCGGGCCGCTGCTGCATGACGCGCTGCCGTGGTACGCGTATTCCTTCGCGTGCCTCGTTGTCGTGCAGTTCACCGGCATCCGCGGCATCGACCTGAACAGCCGCCTGCTCGGCGTGCTCATGTGTCTCGAACTCGGCATTTTGCTGCTGCTGAGTCTCGCGATCGTGATTCATCATGGCGGCCCGGATGGCCTCACGCTCGCGCCGTTTTCACCGCGCCACGTATTCAGCGGCCACCTCGGCATCGCGGTGATGTTCGCGCTTGCCTCGTTCATTGGCTTCGAGGCTACGGCGATTTACGGCAAGGAGTGCCGCAACCCGAAGGTCACGGTGCCGCGCGCCACTTACTTCTCGGTCACGCTCATTCTGGTGTTCTTTGCTTTTGTCACGTGGGCGATCGTTTGCGCATACGGCATCGACAGCGTGACGGACGTGGCGACGAAGCAGCCGGGCGACTTCTGGTTCATCCAGTCGACGAAGTATCTCGGCGGCGCGATGACCACGGCGATGAGCTTCCTGCTGCTTTCCAGCATCTTCGCGAGCCTCCTGTCGTTCCACAACACGATCGTGCGCTACATCCATGCACTCTCGGGCGAAGGCCTCCTGCCGGCCGTGCTCGATCGACTGCACCCGAAGTTCGGCTCGCCGTATCTCGCGAGCTATCTGCAGACGCTCTCGGTCGCCGTGCCGGTGGGCCTCTTCGTCGCTGCGGGCAGCGACCCGTTCAATATCGTCTTCAGCTGGACCTCGGCACTCGGCACCATCGGCATCGTCATGCTGCAGGCGGTGACGAGTCTTTCCGTGGCCGCCTACTTCCGCGCCACGAAGAAGGACACGCGCCTCTGGCATTCGCTTCTTGCGCCTGTGCTGGGCTGCTGCGGTCTGCTCTCGATCGGCATCGTGCTGATCGGCAACCTCGACGCGCTTGCCGGCTCCGATAGTCCCGTCGTGCGCGCTTTCCCGTGGGTCGTGCTCGCCGTGGCGCTGATCGGCGTGGCGCTCGCCTTCGTGCTCAAGCGCTCGCGCCCGGACGTCTACGCGCGTTTCGGTCAATAGGGCCGCGCGTCGCGCAAAGCCCTTCATTTACACGGTTCCCGGCAGTTTTTGACAAGGGCGGTGCGCCACGCGCGCCGCGCTCCGGCCGCGCGCGCCTCATCGATCCGGCGCGGCCCACCTCTCTTCCAGAAGACAACGACATGGCATATTTCGTCAGGCGCTCGGCGCTGGCGCTGGCTTCCTGCGCCCTCGCGATGGGTGCGCACGCGCAATCTTCGGTCACGCTCTACGGCACCGTGGACGCGGGCCTCGTCTATTCGAGCAACCAGCAGACGACGCACGCGGACGGTAGCACGAGCGGCCACGCAAACTGGCAACTGGGCGGCGGCAACCTCGTGCCTTCTCGCTGGGGGCTCACGGGCAGTGAAGACATTGGCGGCGGCACGAGCGTCAACTTCACACTGGAAAACAGCTTCTTTTCGCAGAACGGCGCGTTGATCCAGGGCGGCACGCTCTTCAACCGCAATGCCTGGGTGGGTGTTGTGAACGGCCGCTACGGCACGCTCACGCTGGGCCGCCAGTACGATCCGTTCTCGGACAACCTGGGCGCCTATGTGTCGAGCAACAACTGGGCGACGCTCTACGGCTCGCATTTCGGCGACGTGGACAACCTCAACGAAGCCTTCAACTTCAACAATTCGATCAAATATGTGAGCCCGAGCTTCGGCGGCTTCACGATCGGCGGCCTGTTGAGTTTTGGCGGCGTGGCGGGGAACTTCTCGCAGAACCGCGGCTGGTCGGTGGCGGCCAACTACGCCAACGGGCCGCTTTCGCTCTCTGTGGGCTACCTCGAATTGCGCAATCCGCTGCAGGCGGCGCTTGGCGGAGCAAGCGGCTATATTGGCGACTTCAGCTGCAGCAATCCGGATGCATCGTACTGCGAACTACAGAATGCAGAGAAAGTGAGTATTTATGGTGCGGGCGGTTCGTACGCGTTCGACAAGGTCAGCGTCGCGCTCACCTATACGCACACGCGTCTCTCGCATAGCCTCTATTTCGCGGATGCGGCGCGGCCGCAGGGTGCGGACATCTCGTTCGACATTGCCGAGCTGAACACCTCGTGGCAGTACTCGCCCGCGCTGCAGTTCGGCTTTGCCTATATTTTCAACGACGCGCATCCGGGCGGCGGCTCGTCCACACGGCTTCATCAGATCAACCTCGGCGCGGTCTACAGCCTCTCGAAGCGCACGGCCCTTTATGCGGTGGCGATCGGACAGAAGTCATCCGGGGCGGGACTCGGCATCGATCCCGCTAGCGGCGCGACGCAGAACCTCGCGCAGATCCCGAACCTCGTGAACTCGGACACCGACAAGCAGCTTGCCGTGATCGCGGGCATCCGCCACAACTTCTAGCGGGCGCCGGCCGGGCAGGGCAGTCATGACGCGCCGCGGCAACCCGCGGCGCGCGCAAGCTGGCGCGCCGCCCGCGCCGTTCGGCAGTAGAATGTTGGGGTCCGCTTTTCGTGTGAGCCCGCGCATGAAAGTCGCCTTGTTCGTCCCTTGCTTCATCGACGCGTTCTACCCCGAAGTCGGTATCGCGACGCTGGAACTGCTGGAGCGATTCGGCTGCGAGGTCGACTATCCGCTCGAGCAGACCTGCTGCGGCCAGCCCATGGCCAACAGCGGCGCGCAGGCCGAGGCGGCCGGCGCCGAGCGGGTATACGCGCGCGCCTTCGCGGGCTACGACTATATCGTCGGGCCTTCGGCGAGCTGCGTGAATCATGTGCGCGACCACTTCGACGCGCTCGAGCAGACCGACGCCGTGCGCAAGGTGCGCGAGAGCACCTATGAGCTCGTCGAGTTCCTGCATGACGTGCTGGGCGCGCGCGAATTCCCGTGGGCTGAATTTCCGTGGCGCGTGGGCTTGCACAATAGCTGCAGCGCGCTGCGCCATCTGCACGAAGCCTCGGTTTCGGAAGTGGCCGGGCCGGTGTTCTCGAAGCCGCTCGCGCTGCTCGAACACGTGAAGGGCATCGAGTTCGTGAAGCCGGCGCGCCCCGACGAATGCTGCGGCTTCGGCGGCACGTTCGCCGTGACCGAAGAGGCGGTGTCGGTGCGCATGGGCCAGGACAAGGTGGTCGATCACGTGAGCGCGGGCGCGCAGTACATCGTGTCGGCCGACATGTCCTGCCTCATGCACCAGCAGGGCTGCGCCGAGCGCATGAGCGCGGATATCCGCTTCATCCATATTGCCCAGGTGCTCAACGGAGCGCGCGAATGAAGCGCGTCGAACACGCGAAGCTCGCCGGCGCGTTTCTCTCGCGGCCCGAGCATGTGGCCTTCCACGACAAGCGCCTGTGGGACTTGCGCTCGAAGCGCGACGCACAGGCCCATGCGATTCCCGAATGGGAAATGCTGCGCACGCTCGCCTCGCAAATCAAGTCGCACACACTTTCGCATCTCGCCGACTACCTCGACCAGTTCACGCGCATGGCCGAAAGCAACGGCGTGCAGGTGCATTTCGCGGATACGGCAGAGGAGCACAACGAAACCGTCTATCGCATTCTGAGCGAGCGGGGCATGACGGCGCTCGTGAAAAGCAAGTCGATGCTCACCGACGAGTGCGAGATGCGCGCCTGGCTGGAGTCGCGCGGCATCTCGGTGATGGAGACCGACCTCGGCGAACGCATTCAGCAGCTCGACAAGCAGCCGCCCAGCCATATTGTCGTGCCCGCCGTGCACAAGCTGCGCGACGACGTGGCCGAAGTGTTCGGCCGCACCATCGGCACCGACCCGCACAACAACGACATTCACTATCTGGCGGAGAGCCAGCGCATGAACACGCGGCCGTGGTTCGTGCGCGAGAAGACGGCGGGCATGACCGGCTGCAATTTCGCCGTGGCCGAAACGGGCACGGTGGTGGTGTGCACCAACGAAGGCAATGCGGACCTCTCCGCGAATGTGCCGCCGCTGCACATCGTTTCGATGGGCATCGAGAAGCTGATTCCGCGCGTCTCCGATCTGGGCGTGTTCGTGCGCATGCTGTCGCGCAGCGCGCTCGGCTCGCCCATCACGCAATACACCTCGCATTTTCGCGCGCCGCGGCCGGGGGCGGAAATGCATTTCGTGCTCGTGGACAACGGCCGCTCCGAGCGGCTCGCCATGCCCGAGTTCTGGTATTCGCTCAAGTGCATCCGCTGCGGCGCATGCATGAATACGTGCCCCGTGTACCGGCGCAGCGGCGGCCTCTCCTACGGCAGCACCTACGCGGGGCCGATCGGCGCGATCATCAATCCGACCTTCGACCTCAAGCGCTTCAGCGCGTTGCCGTTCGCCTCGACGCTCAATGGCAGCTGCACCAACGTGTGTCCCGTGAAAATCAATATTCACGAGCAGATCTACCAGTGGCGGCAGGTCATCGCCGCACAGCACGAACTGCCGTTCGTGAAGCAGGAAGTGCTCAAGATGGCCGGACGATTGCTCGGCAGTCCGACGCTTTATCGCGGCACGGTGGCGTCGCTGGAGGGCGCATTGCGTCGCTTGCCCAACTTCATGCTCTACAACCCGCTCAATATCTGGGGCAAGCAGCGCGACCTGCCGCACGTGCCGCACACGACGTTCCATGCGTGGTACCGGAAAAACCGCAAGGGAGGCGGCGATGGCGGATCGTGAGGCGTTTCTCGCGCGCGTGCGCGCCGCGCAGCCTGCGCACGAACCGCTGCCCGAAGTGCCGCTGTTCGAGGCGCCCGCAGGCGATCTGCACGAGCGCTTTAGCGCCGCGCTCAAGCTGATGGGCGGCGGGGAGGCGGAGGCCCGCAGCGCGGCGGACGTGAGCGCGATGATCCTGCGCCGCTTCGGCAGCGAGGCGCGCATCGCCTCCGCCACGCCCGAGGTGCAGGGCACGCGCGAGATCAGCGCGGCTACGAAGCCGGCATCGCTCGAAGATGTCGACGTGGGCGTGGTGCGCGCGCGCTTCGGTGTGGCGGAAACGGGTTCGGTATGGCTGAGCGAGCGCGAGTACGTGGTGAACGCGCTCGGCTATCTCGTGCAGCATCTCGTGGTGCTGCTCGATCCCGCGCAACTGGTGGCGGGGCTGCAGGACGCGTACCGGCGCGACGACTTTCGCGCCGCGCGCTACGCGGCGCTCGTCACGGGGCCGTCTGCGACGGCCGATATCGAAGGCGTGTTGATCCAGGGCGCGCAAGGGGTGAGGTCGTTGACGGTGGTGTGGCTGCCGGCGCCGTGACGGTTGCACGCCATGGTCATCCACGTCCTTCTCCTGAGCGGCTTTCTGCTGGCGAGCATCGCGCTCGTGCAGGCGGTGAGCCTGCGCTGGTCGATTTCCGAATCGGTCTTGCTCGCCGCGTGGGGTTTCGCGCTGGGCGGCATCTATCTCATGAGCGGCGAGGCCTGGCCCACGCTCGCCGCGAACTTCGTGATGCCCGCGCTTGCGCCTCGACTGCCGCCCGAGGCTTACCTGTGGATTTTCCTGCCGCCGCTGCTATTCCAGGCCGCGCTCAGCGTGAACGTGCGCGAAATGCTTGGCGACGCGGCGCCCATTCTGCTCCTTGCCGTGGTGGCCGTGTTCGTTACGACCGGCGTGGTGGGCGGCGCGATCCGGCTCACGGGCCTCGGTCCGCTCGTCGACGGCCTGCTGCTCGGCGCGATGATCGCGACGACCGACCCTTCCGCCGTGCTCGCCGTGTTCCGCGAAGTGGGCGCGCCCGAGCGGCTCGTGCGCCTCGTGGAAGGCGAAAGCCTGCTCAACGACGCGGCCGCCATTGCCATTGCCGGCGTGCTGATCGCCGCGATCACGGGCGATGCCGCCAATGTCTCTGCAACGGCCGCGCTGCGCGCGCTCGGCATCGCGCTCGGCGGAGGGCTGCTGGTCGGGGCGCTGGCTGGACGCGCGTT
>DATBXG010000770.1:0-4559 GCA_036514415.1 Paraburkholderia sp. | reverse complement strand
AAGCCGGGCGCGGCCGGCGCAGGCGCGGCGGCGGTCTGATACGCCGTCGTTGTCACCGTCGCCGCCGTTATCGAGAAATCGCGCTTGCGGGGTCCCGCCCCGTTTAAACAGTCCTGCTGTCCTTTATTTAGTCACTAGCGTCACTACCCGGAGAAATCATGTCCAACGCACCTGCGAACCCGAGCGCCGAAGCCGCCCAGTTCGTGAAAAGCCTGATCCGCACGGTGCCCGACTGGCCTCAGCCGGGAGTGCAGTTCCGCGATATCACGCCGCTCATCGGTCATCCGAAGGGCCTGCGCGTGCTGATCGACCTGTTCGTCGAACGCTATGTCGATGCGAAGCTCGACTACGTGGCAGGGCTCGACGCACGCGGTTTCATCATCGGGCCGATCGTTGCGTATGAGCTGAACGTGGGCTTCATTCCGATCCGCAAGATCGGCAAGCTGCCGTACAAGACCGTTTCCGAGACCTACAAGCTCGAATACGGCGAAGCGACCGTCGAGATCCACGAGGACGCTTGCGGCAAGGGCGACCGCGTCGTGATCGTCGACGACCTGATCGCGACCGGCGGCACCATGATGGCCGGCAAGCTGCTGCTTGAACGCCTCGGCGCGACCGTAGTAGAGGGCGCCGCGATCATCGACCTGCCGGAGCTGGGCGGCTCGAAGCTGCTGACGCAGGCGAGCCTGCCGCTCTTCACCGTCACCGCCTTTGGCGGTCACTGAAACCTGAACGCACACCGTTACGAGTCGATCTCATGCCAAATTTCGCGCTCTTTCTCGCCACGTCCATCGCCATTACCTTCGCGCCCGGCCCCGACAATCTCCAGGTGCTCGCGCGCGGCATTTCGCAGGGCCGCGCCGCCGGTCTCGTGGCCGCGCTCGGCTTCGCCGCGGGCGTGACGTTCCACATCACGCTCGCCGCACTCGGCGTGGCCGCCGTGCTGCGCTCGTCGCCGCTCGCGTTCCAGATCCTCAAGCTCGTGGGCGCGGCGTATCTCGTGTGGATCGGCGTGAAGGCGCTGAGGAGCCAGGGCCTCGCCGCCGCGGGCGACCGGCCGCGCCAGCCGCTTTCCGCGATCTTTCGCCAGAGCGTGCTCGGCAACATGATGAATCCGAAGGTGACGCTCTTCTTCGTCGTGTTCCTGCCGCAGTTCGTCGATGCGCACGGCGCGCAAAGCGTCACGCTGCAGATGCTCGAACTCGGCCTCGTGTTCATGGCGCAGACGGTCGTGGTGTTCTCGATCTTCGGGCTGTGCGCGGGCACGATCGGCGGCTGGTTGAAGCGCCGCCCGCGTGCGGGAGCGTGGCTCGATCGTCTCGCCGGCCTCACCTTCATCGCCATCGGCATTCGCATCGCCCTGCGTGACTGATCTACGGAGTCCTGATCGATGACCTTGCCTTGCATTACCGACGCGCGTCGTTTCGACGTCGGCGCGCATCTGCCGTTCCATATCGGTGACGAGCGCGTTGGCTGGATCCGCGAGAACGACGTGGCGCTGCTCGCCCGCTGGCCCGACGTGTTCGAGATCGATGGCGACGCGCAAAGCGCGCGCGTGACGCTCGCCCCGCACTTCGACAGCGTCCCGGCGCGTAGCGCGGCCCTCGGCTCGGTGATCGGCGCGCTCGCAGCGGAAGGGCGCATTCCGGGCTGGCGCAACGAAACCTACGCGATCCGCAACGCCTTCGACGCGCCGCCGCTCGCCTTCATCGAACGCGCGGCCTCGCGCTTCTTCGGCACGATGACGTACGCGGTGCATCTGAACGGCGTCGTAGAATACGCGGATTCGCCGTCACCGGGCGCACCGCAGCTGTGGATCGCGCGGCGCAGCGACACCAAGGCCACCGACCCCGGCATGCTGGATAACGTCGTGGCGGGCGGCATCGGCTGGGGCTTCGGCATCGAGGCCACGCTCGTGAAGGAATGCTGGGAAGAAGCGGGCATCGGCGCGGACCTCGCGCGCGAGGCACGCACGGGCCGCACCGTGCACGTGCTGCAGTCGCTGCCGGAAGGCACGCAGGCCGAGCAGATCTTCGTCTACGATCTCGTGCTCCCGGCCGACTTCGTGCCGCACAACCAGGACGGCGAAGTCGGCGAGCACCGCCTCGCGCGCATCGACGAAACCGCGCGCTGGATCGAGGAAGGCGCGATGACGGTGGACGCGAGCCTCGCGACGCTCGACTGCCTGCTGCGCCGCCAATGGATAGACGAAGACGCGTGCGTGGGCATTGCCGCGATCTTCGAACCTCCGACGCTGTGAAAGGGCGCCGGTTTTTTAGAGCCCAAACCAAAGCCCTTTTAGAAACACCAAAGTATTGACGGGAGTTACCAAGGTCATGTCGACCGATCACAGCTTCATCCTCAAACTGTCGTGCGCCGACCGGCCTGGCATCGTGCATGCCGTGTCGGGCTTTCTGTTCGAGCGCGGCAGCAATATTCTCGACTCGGCCCAGTTCGGCGACAGCCACACGGGCGAGTTCTTCATGCGCGTGCACTTCCAGCAGGTGGGCGGCGACCCGGGCCTCGACGGCCTGCGCAACGCGTTCGAACCGCTCGCGCAGGAGTTCGGCATGCGCTGGGAGCTGCATGACGCGAACGTGAAGCCGCGCGTCGTCATCATGGTCTCGAAGATCGGCCATTGCCTGAACGACCTGCTGTTCCGCTATCGCACCGGCCAGCTGCCCATCGAGATTCCCGCGATCATCTCGAACCACAAGGACTTCTATCAGCTCGCGGCGAGCTACAACATTCCGTTCCATCACTTCCCGCTGCTCGGCGGCACTGAGGCCGACAAGGCCGCGCAGGAAGCGCGCGTGCTCGAAGTGGTGAACCGCGAAGGCGTCGATCTCGTGGTGCTCGCGCGCTACATGCAGATCCTCTCGCCTCAGCTCTGCAGCGCACTCGAAGGGCGCGCGATCAACATCCATCACTCGTTCCTGCCGAGCTTCAAGGGCGCGAAGCCGTACTACCAGGCGTTCGACCGCGGCGTGAAGCTCATTGGCGCCACGGCGCACTACGTGACGTCCGATCTCGACGAAGGCCCGATCATCGAGCAGGAGGTGGAGCGCGTGGATCACAACATGATGCCGGACCAGCTCACGGCGATCGGCCGCGACGTGGAATGCGTGACACTCGCGCGCGCGGTGAAGTGGCACGTCGAGCACCGCATCGTGCTCAACGGGCACAAGACGGTGGTCTTCCGCTGATCTTGCGTTGATCCTCTGCGACACCATGCCGTAGCGTGTTTCATGACACGCTACGGCTTTTCGACATATTCTTGTTGTTCACTGGCGCATTCGCATGCCTGCGGTTTTTCTTCCGCGCCGTCACATTCCCCCTGGTACTACTCCTTAAGACCTAGCGGCGCATCGTCGCTCACTCCCTGCGGAGAATAGCTCGCGCCTTCCGGTTTTCCTACGCTTGTCACGTCAACAAAACGACAAGAGGGAAATCCATGAAAGCCGGTCTATCCCCGCAGGCGGACCCTGTCGCCGACAGTCGTGCCTGGCGTGTGCTGGGTTCGAGCACCTTCGCGTTCACGATCTGCTTTGCCGTCTGGATGATGTTCGCGATCCTCGGCATTCCGCTCAAAAAGCAGTTGCACCTCACCGACACCGAATTCGGCCTGATCGCCGCAATGCCGGTGCTCACCGGCTCGCTCGCCCGCGTGCCGCTCGGCATCTGGACCGACCGCATCGGCGGGCGCATCGTCTTCTTCGTCACCATGCTCGCGACGATCGTGCCGATCTGGCTCGTCTCGTACGCAACGCAACTGTGGCAATTCCTCGTGCTCGGCCTGTTCACAGGCTTTGCGGGCGCATCGTTTTCAGTCGGCACGCCCTATGTCGCGCGCTGGTTCCCGAAGTCGCGCCAGGGCCTCGCCATGGGCATCTTCGGCGCGGGCAATTCAGGCGCCGCGCTCAACAAGTTCGTGGCGCCGGTGCTGATCGTCGCGGCCGGCACGTGGACCATCGTGCCGAAGGTCTACGCGGTCGCCATGCTCGTGACCGCGCTGCTGTTCTGGATGTTCTCCGCGAGCAACCCGGCGCACCGCGTGGGAAGTTCGGCCAGCGTGGCGAGCCAGATGCGCGTGCTCGCCGACCCGCGCGTGCTGCGCTATGCGCAGTACTACTCGGTGGTGTTCGGCGGCTATGTCGGGCTCTCGCTGTGGATGCCGCAGTACTACGTGAACCAGTACGGCTTCGGCATCGAACATGCGGCGTTCCTCGCCGCCTGCTTCTCGCTGCCCGGCGGCGTGCTGCGCGCGCTCGGCGGCTGGCTGTCGGACCGCTACGGCGCGTATCGCACGACATGGGCCGTGATGTGGGTCGCGCTCGCGTGCTTCTTCCTGCTGAGCTATCCACCGACGGACTTCGTGATCCACAGCGCGCATGGCCCGCTCGGCCTGCATATCAGCACGGGACCGGTGTTCTACACGGTGCTGATGTTCGTCGTCGGCATTGCGATGGCGGTGGGCAAGGCCTCGGTCTTCAAGTTCATCGGCGACGACTACAGCGCCAACATCGGCGCGGTCTCCGGCGTCGTGGGGCTGGCGGGCG
>DATBXG010000769.1:0-5932 GCA_036514415.1 Paraburkholderia sp. | reverse complement strand
CGTACAGCGAGATCGGCGGGCTCGACGCCGCGCTGCTCGGACCGCTCACGCGCCTCGTGGATGCGCTCGACCATGCATGGCAAACGCTGCGCGAGCCGGCCACGGTCGAAGTATGGTGCGAGCGTCTGCGCGCGTTGAAGGCGGCCTTTTTCGCCGCGGAAGACGAAGACGCCTATACGCTCGACCGCCTCGACGGCGCGCTCGAAACGTGGCGTGAGGCATGCGACGAAGCCGCGCTCGCCGAGACCTTGCCGCTCGCCATCGTCGCGGAGAACTGGCTCGCGGCGCTCGAAGGCGGCGGCCTGTCGCAGCGCTTCTTCGCGGGTGCGGTGACCTTCGCCACGCTCATGCCGATGCGCGCGATTCCGTTCCGGCGCGTCTGCCTGCTCGGCATGAACGACGGCGACTATCCGCGCAGCCGCACGCCGCTCGACTTCGACCTCATGCGCCGGGACTACCGTCCCGGCGACCGCTCGCGCCGCGAAGACGACCGCTATCTGTTCCTCGAAGCGATGCTTTCGGCGCGCGACCATCTGCATGTTTCGTGGATCGGGCGCAGCGTGACCGACAACACGCCGCGCCCGCCCTCGGTGCTGGTGGGCCAGTTGCGCGATCACCTGAAGGCCGGCTGGCGGCTCGAAGGCGAAGAAGATGCCGATGGCGATGCGCTGCTCGACGCGTTGACGATCGAGCATCGCTTGCAGCCGTTCAGCCCGGACTATTTTCCGGCGCGGCCTGAGGAAGCGTCGCTCTATACGTATGCGCACGAGTGGAGCAAGTCCGCTGATGTGCGGCCCGCGGGCGAAGCGAATGCGCAAGCCCTGGCGCCGCCCGAGCGCGATGAGCCGCTATCGATTCGCGAACTCGGCGAATTCCTGCGCGAGCCGGTGCGCAGCTTCTTCCGGCAGCGCCTGCGTGTCGCCTTCGAAAGCGAGGATGCGGCGAGCGAAAATCACGAGCCGTTCGAAGTGGACGCCTTGCAGGCGTGGCAACTGCAAGGCGAATTGATCCGCGCGCAGGTCGTGGCGATGGAGCGCGGCGAGGACGATCTCGAACCGGCGGCGCTCGCGCGCCTGGAACGTATGCATCGCAGCGGCGATCTCGCGGCCGGCGGCTTTGGCGAGGTGATTGGCGAGGAGCTGCTCGCCCCCATGCCCGAGCTTTTCGCCGAATATCGCAAGGCGCTCGCGCGCTGGCCCGAGCCGCTCGAGCATCAATACGAAATTCGTCTCGATGCGACGCTGGACGGCCGCAACATTTCGCTCGACGACTGGCTCGACGATCTGCGCGCGGGCCCGGAAGGCGCGCTCGGCCGCGTGATTCTGGAGCCGGGCACGCTCGTGAAGGATCACCGTTATCGCGGCGATCGCCTCGTGCCGTATTGGGTCGCGCACGTGGCCGCGCAGATCGCGGCGGGCCCGGTCACCACGGTGATCGTGAGCAAGGTGGGCGTGGCGGAGTTCGCGCCGCTCGACGAGCAGGCCGCGCGCGACTATCTGCTCGCGTTGCTTGCCGCATGGGACGATGGCGCGCGCCGGCCTTTGCCGCTCGCGGTGAAGACTGCGTTCGCATGGCTGCGCAAGCTGCCGGACACCTTCGACGGCACGCGCGCCACGGCGTCCACGCAAGCGTGGGAAGCCGCGCACACGACGTACGAGGGCAACGCTCTCACGCCTGGCGAGCGCGACACGAACGCGTACTTGCGCCGCGCTTTTCCCGATTTCGACGCGCTCGCCGCTCACGACGATTTCATCACGCTGGCCACGACACTGCTGCTGCCGGTATCCCGCGCGCCGCTCGCGTCGTCGCGTGCGAAGCGCGCCTCGGGCGAGGCTGGAGAAACTGCATGAATCCGCTGGGGAACATGGACGCCCAGGTGCTGGACCCGCTGCGCTTCCCGCTTTACGGCAGCCGCCTGATCGAAGCGAGCGCGGGCACGGGCAAGACCTTCACGATTGCCATGCTGTACGTGCGTCTCGTGCTCGGCCACGGCGCGCTAGATGCGGCGGCAGGCGTTGCGGATTTCGCGGACGAGGCGCGCACTTCGGGGCGCGCGCTCACGCCGCCCGAAATACTCGTCGTGACGTTTACCGACGCGGCGACGAAGGAACTGCGCGAGCGCATACGCGCGCGACTCATCGAGGCCGCGGAATGCTTTCGCGTCGAGCCTGAAGACGTGCCCGAATGCGAGCCCGGCGAAGACCTGCTGCACGATCTGCGCGAGGACTACTCGCCGGAGCAATGGCCCGCCTGCGCGCGCCGCCTGCAGCTCGCGGCCGAATGGATGGACGAGGCTGCTGTCTCGACGATCCACGGCTGGTGCAATCGCATGCTGAGCGAGCACGCGTTCGACAGTGACAGCCTGTTTTCGCAGACGCTCGAGACCGATCAGACGGAATTGCGCGCCGAGGTGGTGCGCGACTACTGGCGCACCTTCATGGCGCCGCTCGACGCACAGTGCGCCGCCGAGGTGCGCGCGTGGTTCGCGAGTCCCGACGACTTGCACAAGGCGATCCGCAGTCTGCTTGCCCACGCCGATCTGCTGCCCGATGCGTGCGACCCCAACGCGGCGCTGCAAGACGCACGCCAACGCGCGCAGGCAGAACTCGAAACGCTGAAGGCGCCGTGGCGAGTCTGGATCGACGAGGTCGAGGCGCTGCTCGACGCGGCGCGCGCGGCAAAGCAGTTCGATGCCAGAAAGCTCAATTCGAAGCACAGCGAAACATGGATCGGCAAGCTGCGCGACTGGGCCAACGATCCCGAATCCCCGCATCCGGGCTTCGACGACAAGGCTGCGGTGTGGACGCGCCTCACGCCCGCCGGTCTCGCGGAAATCTGGGTGAAGGGCGAGCCGCCGGAGCATGCCGCCTTCGTGGCGATGGAAAGCCTGCGCGAATCGCTGGCCACGCCGCCCGAGGCGAAGCAGGACCTGCTGTGCCACGCGGCGCGCTGGGTGGCGCGGCGCTTCGAGGAAGAGGAAGCGCGCCGCTCGCAAATGGGCTTCGACGATCTGCTCACGCGTCTGCGCGCGGCGCTGCAGCGCGAGAATGGCGCGCGGCTCGCGGAAATCATCCGCAAGCAGTACCCGGTCGCGCTGATCGACGAGTTCCAGGACACGGACCCGGTTCAGTACCAGATCTTCGATGCGGTCTACCGTATCGAAGAGCACGACACCGGGACGGCAATCGTCCTGATCGGCGACCCGAAGCAGGCGATCTACGCGTTTCGCGGCGCGGACATCTATACCTATCTGCGCGCGCGCCGTGCCTGCGAAGGGCGGCTCTATACGCTGAAGAAGAATTTCCGCTCCACGCGCGCAATGGTCGAGGCCGTGAACCGCTGTTTCGAAGCGGCCGAGTCGCGGCCAGATGGGAGCGGGGCATTTTTGTTTCGCAGCCCTGATGGACGCGAGAACGCGCTGCCGTTCGTCGCCGCCGATGCACACGGACGGCCCGAGCAGCTGGTCGCAGCCGGCGCGGCGCTGCCCGCGCTCAACGTCTGGTGGATGCCGCCGCCAGCAGATGGCAAGCCGCTCAGCAAAGGGGCGTATCTCGCAGGCATGGCCGCGAGTTGCGCGACAGAGATGGTGCGCCTGCTCAATCTCGGTCAGGAGCATGCCGCCGGCTTCTCCGGCGAGCGCGGCATGCGGCCGTTGCAGCCCGCCGACATGGCGGTGCTCGTCAACAACCGCAGCGAGGCGCAGGCGATACGCGAGGCGCTGGCCGCGCGAGGCGTGCGCAGCGTCTATCTGTCGGATCGTGACTCGGTGTACCAGACCCCGCAGGCCGAAGAGCTGCGCTACTGGCTCGCGGCCTGCGCAGAGCCCGACGACGGCCGCCTCGTGCGCACGGCGCTCGCTACGCCCACGCTCGGGCTCGAATGGGCCGAACTCGACCGGCTCGGCCACGACGAGATCGCGTGGGAGGCGCGCGTGCTGCAGTTCCGCGAGTACCGCGACTGCTGGCGCAAGAAGGGCGTGCTGCCCATGTTGCGCCGCCTCTTCAACGATTTTCACGTGCCGCAGCGTCTGCTCGGCGAGGCGGCTGGCGCAGGGCTGAACGGCGAGCGCGCGCTCACGAACCTGCTGCATCTCGCCGAACTGCTGCAGCAGGCGAGCACGCAGCTCGACGGCGAGCACGCGCTGATCCGCTACCTGGACGAGCAGCGCGAGGATGAAAGCGCCGGCGGCGGGGGCGACGCGCGCCAGTTGCGTCTGGAGAGCGATGCGGGACTCGTGCAGGTCGTCACGATCCACAAATCGAAGGGTCTTGAATATCCGCTCGTGTTTCTGCCGTTTGCGTGTGCCCATCGCGCCGTCAAGCCCGGCGACGTGCCGTTCAAATGGCACGACGAGGAAGGCGAGCTGCGCGTCACGCTCGAAGCCGACGCGCGCGTGCTGAGCCAGGCCGATCGCGAACGGCTTGGCGAAGATCTGCGCAAGCTCTACGTCGCGCTCACGCGCGCGCGTTACGCAACCTGGGTCGGCTATGGGCCGGTTCAGGGCGTCGAAGCGAGCGCGTTCGGTTATCTGCTCAATGGCGGAGCAGCTTTGCCCGCTGAGGAGACCGAAGCGTTTCTCGATGCCTTGCGCGGCCCGTGTGCAGACATCGCCGTGGCGCCGGCGCCGCAAGCGCATCGCGATGTGCTCGCGCTGCGCGATACCGGCGCCGTGCGCGGCCATGCGCGCACGCTCGCGCATCGGGAGCGCGAACGCTGGTGGATCGCGAGCTATTCGAGCTTGACGACCGTCGAATCGTCGCCTGGTTCGGGCGCTCCCGTCGAAGCGGACGATGCGCGCGGCGCGCCCGACACGCGCAGTGAAGACGTGTTCCTCGAATTGCTCGATGCGAGCGTGCCGCCCGAGGACGACGAGACCTTCGCGAGCGCCGGGCAAACGCTCGTCGCGCCTGCGCTCGCGCCGATGCACGGCTTCGAACGCGGCGCGGACGCCGGCACCTTCCTGCACGAACTGATGGAATGGGCGGCGAACGAAGGCTTCGCTGTGATTGCGCAAGACGAGGCGCGTGTGCGCGACATGGTCGCGCGCCGCTGCAACGTGCGCGGCTGGTCGCACTGGATCGAGCCGCTCACGCAATGGATGCTTGAGCTCGTGCGCACGCCGCTGCGCCTGCCGGACATCGAAGGCGAAAGCGTCGCGCCGGTTGCATTCGCGGCGTTCGAGCCAGGCTCGTACATGGCGGAGCTGGAGTTCTGGGTCACGGCGCATGCCGTCGATACGCTCGAAATCGATGCGCTCGTCACCGCATTCACGCTGGACGGCGAGGCGCGACCCGCGCTCGACGCCGCCACGCTCAACGGCATGCTCAAGGGCTTCATCGATCTCGTGTTCGAACACGAGGGCCGCTATTACGTGGCCGACTACAAGTCGAACTGGCTGGGCCCCGACGATGCTTCGTATACGGCCGCGAAAATGCGCGCGCAGATCCTGCATTCGCGTTACGAGCTGCAATACGTGCTGTATCTGTTCGCGCTGCACCGGCTGCTCAAGGCGCGCTTGCCCGATTACGACTACGACCGTCACGTGGGCGGCGCCGTGTACCTGTTTCTGCGAGGCGGCCGTGCGCCGGGGCAAGGGTTGCATTGCGAGCGGCCGCCGCGTGAGCTGATCGAACGACTCGACGCGCGCTTCGCGGGTCGCAAAGCGCTGGAGGATGTGGCATGACGAGGCGCCGCACGAAAGGGCCGGACGGCCTCACTGGCGATCTGTTCGAGAATCTGGACATGCCGGCCGCCGCGCCGGAACCGATGCCGATATCCACGCACAGCGCCGCGCGCGAGACGGCCGCGCACATGCTCGGCGTGCTCGACAACTGGGTCGAGCGCGGCTGGCTGCGCACGCTCGACGCCGCGTTTGCCCGCTTTCTGTGGACCGAAGCGCCGCACAGCCCGCCGCTCCTGTTGCTCGCGGCCG
>DATBXG010000768.1:0-6194 GCA_036514415.1 Paraburkholderia sp. | reverse complement strand
AGCGCCTGCGATGTCTACGCCGCCGATCCCGGCTTCGCGGACCGGCGTGCCGCGATACTCGCGGCGCAGGGCGGCGATCAGGCGGGCGCGCTCGCCGCGCAGCGCCGGGCCGTCGCGGCGGACCCGCGCAATCCGCAGCATCGGCTCGCGCTGATCGAGGCCCTCGTCGCCGCGGGAGACAGCGAGGGCGCGAAGCGCGAGGCGCGCGCCATGCTCGACGCGGGCCTGCTCGACGCGCTGCCGCCGCTTTCGGCCGCGTACGTCGCGCAGCGCGCAGGAGACGACCGCCGCGCCGCCGCGTACTTCGTGCAGGCGGACAAAGCTGGGCAGTTGCCACAGCGAGCCTCCGGCGATGCGGCGTACAGTGCGTACCGCGCGCATTTCGACGCGCTTGCGGCAAGCTATTTCAAGCGCGCGATCGACTACGGCACGTCGCCGCCGCCCGGCGTCGCGCCCGCCACGCTGCTGCAACTCCAGGATCTGCGCAACGCGCACGCGGACGCCACGCGCGACTGGGGCTTCACCGCGTCGGTGAACTATCGCGGCGCAGGCTTGCAGCCCGGCGTCTCGACGGGCGCGGTGCCGGGCTCGTACAACAACTGGCAGATGGGCGTAGAAGGATACTGGCGCCCGTTCGGCGCGCTCGGCGACCGAATGTTCGAGGTCTACGCGCGCGCCTATCAGGACGTCGGCGCGAAGGGCAACGCGCCGAGCGGCATCTCCACGGCGCTTTCGGCCGTGGGCGCGCGTGCGAAGCCGTTCGAATCGATCAATGCCGTCGTGGCGTTCGAGCGGCTGATTCCGATCGGCTCGCGCGCGCCGTCGGACTGGCTCCTGCGCCTCGCTTATTCGGGGGGCATCGGCACCGAGCGGCGGCTCGACGTGCCTTCGTGGTGGACCGTGCAAGACTACGGCGAGGTCGGCCACTACGTGAGCAACGGCTGGAACTACGGCACGGGCTATCTCGAGGCGGGCCGCACCTGGCGGCTCGACACCATCAGCCCGAAGCTCACGGTCTTTCCGTATGCCGTGGTCGGCATGGACTACGATTCGAGCATCAATCACAGCGTGCCGGTGGGCATGGGCATAGGCATCTCGACGCGCTACTGGTTCCGCGACAGCTTCTACGATGCGCCGCGTTCGTATGTCGACGTCGCGGTGCAGTACCGCTGGCGCATCACAGGCGACGACCGGGCGGGCGGCGTGTTCTTCGGCACCGTGTTTTATTATTGAGGAAACCTGATGATCGTGCGGAGAAAAGCACAGGACGGCGCGGGCCACGCATACGGAGCCGGGCGGGCGCGTATGCGCGTAGCGCAGCGCAGCGCGCACCTTGTATGCGCGGCGCTGTGCGCGCTCGCCGCGGCGGCTTGCACGCTGCAGGTGCCCGCGCACGCGGACGCGCTCGCGCAGGGCATCGTCTGGCAGCCCGACAACGACCATCTCGACCTGCGCGGCGACTGGGACCGGCTAGGCGTGAACGAGCTGCTGGTGCAATGGATCGCTGTCGACGACGTCGCCTTCGTGGCGGGCGCGGGCATTCCCGCGCCGCGCGTGCCCGACTGGGTGCGCATTGCCAATGAGCCTTGGGCGCGTGGCGTGATCGTCGGGCTTGCGGGCTATTCGGATGAGAGGAAGGCGCGCGCGAACCTCGAAACGCTCGTCGATCGCTCGCTCAAACTTGCGGCCGCGCGGCCGCCCGTGCACATCACGGGCTGGTATTTCCCTGTCGAAGTCGATCCCACGTGGACCGACGCGCCGCGCATGGCGCCGCTGCTGGAAAAGCTGCCGCGTCCGCTGTGGATCAGCGTGTACGACACCAGCAACATCGGCGGCGAGGCCCTCGCGAAATGGCTCGATGGCTGGCTGCCGCACGACGTCGGGGTGCTGTTGCAGGACGGCTGCGGCGTCTATGCGCGCGGGCCGGCGGCGGCGCGCGAATACGCGGACGCGCTCGCGGCGCATCTCGGCCACAAACGCGTGCGCATCATCGCGGAGGCGTTCCGTCCCAAGCAGGGTGGCGGCTTTCGCGCGGCGACGGCCGCCGAGCTGGCGCCGCAGCTCGAGGCTTATCACGGCTACCGCGTGTATCTCTTCGACGGCCCGCACTATATGTCGCCGGAGCTCGTCGAGGGCCTGCTGCAGCAGAAGGCGAAGGGCGCGGCGCAGTAGCCGCCTGGATGGCAAACGCTGCCCAATTCACGGGCAAGCCGCGCGAGCCGAACCCGCCGGCTTCAGCGCAACTGCACAAAGGCGATCAGGAGCACCATGCTGCCGATGGCGCCGTCGAGCACGCGCCACGCGCCCGCTCGCCGGAATAGCGGCGCGAGCGCCCGCGCGCCGTAGCCGAGTCCCACGAACCACACCGCGCTCACGCACATGGCGCCGATCGCAAAGGCGAGGCGGCTGCCTTGCGGCTCGCGTGCGCCGGCCGTGCCGATCAGCAGGAAGGTGTCGAGATACACGTGCGGATTGAGCCACGTGAACGCGAGCGTCATGAGGATGATCGGCCAGGCGCGCTGCTCGGGCGCAGCCGCCGCGGCATCGCTGTCCAGCACCGCGTGCGAAGGCCGCGCCGCGCGCCGCAGCGCGCCGATGCCGAACCACACGAGCCAGGCGAGCCCCACATAGAGCACGACATGCACGAAGGTCGGGTAGCGCTCGACGAGCGCCGAGGCGCCGCCCACGCCCGCGCCGATCAGGATGAAGTCGGACAGCGTGCAGAGCACGACGATCTTGCCGACGTGCGAGCGCAGGATGCCCTGGCGCAGCACGAACGCATTCTGTGCGCCGATCGTGACGATGAGCGAGGCGCAGAGCGCCGCGCCGTGAGTGAAAGCGAGCCAGTTCATGACGGGTGCGGGAAAGTTGGTGCGGGCGGCGCAATGCGCGCCGCCGGCGTTCATTGGACATCGACGGGAAACGGCGCTAGTCTGCCGCCAGGGGTGGCATAAGAAAAGCTCATTTTCATTAACCGGATTAAGGAACGCTAATGCTCGACTATGCACTGCTCGATGCGCTTGCCGCCGTCGTGCGGCATGGTTCGTTCGATCGCGCCGCAGGCGCGCTCAACGTCACGCCGTCGGCGGTCTCGCAGCGCGTGAAGCTGCTGGAGGAGCGCGTGGGCACCGTCCTCGTGAAGCGCGGCCAGCCGTGCGTCGCGACGGCGTCGGGCGCGCTGCTGTGCCGGCACACGGAGCGCGTGCAGCTGCTCGAAGCCGAGCTGGGCGGGGCGATGCCGACCTTCACGAGCGCGCTGGGCGCCGCGCGGCCGACGCTGCGCGTGGCCGTCAACGACGACAGCGTGGGCACCTGGTTCATCGACGCCGTGGCGGGCTTCTGCGTCGAGCGCGGGATTCTGCTCGACCTCGTCATCGACGATCAGGACCACACCGCGCAACGTATGCGCGACGGCAGCGTGCAGGGGGCCGTCACGACCCAGGCGGAGCCCGTGCAGGGTTGCCGCTCGACACGCCTCGGCCGCATGCGCTACCTCGCGGTGTGCTCGCCGGCGTTCTTCGAGCAGTATTTCGCGCAAGGCGTGACGCGCGACACGCTGCGCCTTGCGCCGTGCATCGAGTTCAATCCGAAGGATCAACTGCAAAAGCGCTTCATCCGCCGCATCACGCGCGCGCAGGTCGACGCGCCGCTGCACTGGATTCCGCATGTGGCCGGTTTCCTGCGCTGCTGCCTGAACGGCCTTGGCTGGGGCATGTGCCCCGAGCGCATGATCGCGCCGCATCTCGCGCGCGGCGAACTCGTCGAACTCACGCCCGGCCGCGCGCTCGACATCGAACTCTACTGGCAGAGCTGGCGGCTTTCCATCGGTTGGCTCGACGAGTTCGGTGCCATGTTGAGGCGCCGCGCCGGTGAATTTCTCGATCAGGGCCGCGGCAGTTGATGCAGTTCGCGCCGCGCGAAGCGCGATATCTTCATTCGTTTGTCTTTATCTGCGGATTCAATGTGGGTTTAGCGTGCACGCATCCGGTGCGGATGTCGGCGGTGGTAACGCCGCCGCTATTCGTATGCCGCAAGTTGCGCAATGGCCGGATTGTCTGGCGCGCCAACGCGTCTAAACAAATATTCACAATCCATTAATTGCTTTTCGAATAGTGGAATGCCACGGAATTCGATGTGCGAGGTTCATGCAAGCTTCGTGCGAGAATCTCGCGTTCAATAGACTGACGTTTCGTATGTAATATGCCTGATGGGCTTATGTCCAATGCGCGCATTGCGTTTCGTTGATCGGTCATGTCAGACGTGTGCGGGCAAGTCCGCCTCGATGGGCGAGAGCGCTGTCGGACTGGCTTGGGGCGGGGCTTTCTGGGGAGGTGAGTCTCCGGGACGCACCGTATGGTGTAACAATTCAGTTATGTTCGGAAGCCGCCTGACTCGTGACTTCAAGGCTGAAACCGGTTATTTTTTCCGCAGCTTGATTGTTAAATATCGTCAAATCGGAAAAAAAGTTCATGGATGTAAAGAAACAAATATTGGAGACTTACGGCTGGAACTGAAAGCTTCGCCTTCTCGTTTTTTGCGGTTGGCATTATCGTGTGAAAATTGCGTTTTTCCTGTGGATTGCGAGTTGGACACGCTATAATCCGGACGTGGCAGAGTGCTTATTCGACCGGCATATTTGAATCGTTTCCACGTGCACGAGGTGCATTATGACGAAATTAGATACCGGCAGCGTTTGGCAACAAACCATTGACCTTCTGTCCGCGGCTTGCGAGCCGGTAAGCCTGGACGGCGATTTCGAAGGCGGCAGAAGCTGCAAACCGGTACCCATCACACGCGGCGCTTCGGAGGCGGCCAACCGGCGCCGCGCCACCGTGCGTTCGTGGGATGCGCAGGGCATTACCTTGATCCGGCGGCATGATCCGGACAGCATCACCGTTTGCTGGAGCGACGCCACGTATGGCCGTTATTCCGACCAGTTGTGGCGGGTTTGCACGGCGCGCCGCAGCGCCGTTTGCGCGTTGACGGGCGAGAAGATCCGCCGTGGCGACGCGGTGTTCCGGCCGAGTCCCAATCGCCGCCATCGCCCGGCCAATGCCGACGCGATGATACTCGCGAGCAAGCTCGACAACCTTCCCAGCGGCGTCGTGGCCGCGCGCCTGGACGAGGCGCTAGCCGCCTGAGCGGCCTGCCCGGTCGCTGCCTTGCGCGCGGTTTGTTATCGCGTCGGCCTCGGGTTGCTACGCCGGTCGTCTCCTCGTCATCACCTGCTGTCCTGCCGCCTCGGGCTCGAGGCGCGCGGGCACGGCAAGTCATAAGCCAGTCATCTCAACGTCATGAAGCTGCGCGCACCGGCGCCCTGCGGCGCACCGTTTCACACGGTGGCGTCGCGGGCGTTTTCCTCTTCGAGCGCGTCGCGCGTCTCGGGCATCGCGAGCCATACCATCAGCACCGCTGCGGCGCCCGCGCTGGCAAGGCCGAGGAAGCTCACCGTATTGCCGAAGTGATCGGCGATGAAGCCGGCCAGCGCCGTCGAGAGCGTCGCACCGATCCCCGCCGAGAGTCCGAAGAGCCCGATACACAGGTTGTAGCGGCCCTTGCCGCCCGCCACGTCTGCGGCGATGAGCGGCAGCATCACGCCGAACACGGCGGCCGAAAGGCCGTCGAGCATCTGCACCGGCACGAGGAAATACGGGTTGCCGACCGCGGCGAACAGCAGCGCCCGCAGCGGCAGCGCGCAAAAGCCGAGAATCAGTACCGGGCGGCGCCCCCAGGCCTGCGCGGTGCGGCCCACCCACGGGGACATCAGCGCGACGATGGCTTGCGGCACGATGATGCACGCCGCGATCACGAGCTGGACGTTGTCGCCCATGCCGGCCGTCACTTCGCCGGCGGCGAGGTTGAGCATCGCCGCGTTCGAGAGGTGGAACAGCACCACGCAGGCCGCGAAGGTCAGCATGCGCCGGTCGCGCAGCAGATCGAAGATCGTCTCGCGCGGCTCGCCCGCGGCCGCGGCGCCAGCCTTGCCGGGTTTCGCGGCGGGTCTGGCGTACGCGGCGTTCTGGTCGTACTCGATCATCGCGAGCGCGACGAGCGCGGGCAGCGCGAGCGCGGCCGTCAGCCAGAACACGGACCGCGGCGAGAAGTACTCGCCGAACAAGCCCATCAACCCGGCGGCCACGGCGCTGCCGATCGAGGCCCAGCGCGCGTTGCGGCCGAGCCGGTCGCCCAGGTTC
>DATBXG010000767.1:0-2408 GCA_036514415.1 Paraburkholderia sp. | reverse complement strand
GCAGACCGCATGGTCCAGCTCGGCACGCCGCTGCGTGCGGGCGACGTGGTGCTCACGGGCGCGCTCGGGCCCATGGTCGCCGTGAAGGAACCCGGCACGTACACCGCGCAGATCGAAGGCCTCGGCAGCGTTCGCGCGACTTTCTCCGCCTGATACAGGAATTCATATGGCTTCCGAAAAACTCAAGGCCGCGATCATCGGCTCCGGCAACATCGGCACGGATCTGATGATCAAGATCATGCGCAACAGCAAGCATCTGGAGATGGCGGCGATGGTCGGCATCGACCCGAACTCCGACGGCCTCGCGCGCGCCGCGCGGCTCGGTGTGGCGACCACGCACGAAGGCGTGGTCGGCCTCACGCGCCTGCCGGTGTTCAACGACATCGACTTCGTGTTCGACGCGACTTCCGCCGGCGCACACGTGAAGAACGACGCGCTGCTGCGCGCGTTCAAGCCGTCGATTCGCGTGATCGACCTCACGCCTGCCGCAATCGGCCCGTACTGCGTGCCGGTCGTGAACATCGACGCGCATATCGAAGCGCTCAACGTCAATATGGTCACGTGCGGCGGCCAGGCAACCATTCCCATGGTCGCGGCGGTCTCGCGCGTGGCGAAGGTGCACTACGCCGAAATCGTCGCCTCGATCAGCAGCAAGTCGGCGGGTCCCGGCACGCGTGCGAACATCGACGAGTTCACCGAAACGACGTCGAAGGCCATCGAAGTGGTGGGCGGCGCGGCGAAGGGCAAGGCCATCATCGTGCTGAACCCGGCCGAGCCGCCGGTCATGATGCGCGACACCGTGTACACGCTCTCCGAGCTTGCCGACCGCGAGAAGGTCGAGCAGTCGATCGAAGAGATGGTGGCGAAGGTGCACGCCTACGTGCCGGGCTATCGCCTCAAGCAAAAGGTGCAGTTCGACGAGATTCCCGCGAGCGCGCCGCTCAACGTTCCGGGCCTTGGCAAGTTCAGCGGCCTGAAGACCTCGGTGTTCCTCGAAGTCGAAGGCGCCGCGCATTATCTGCCCGCGTACGCAGGCAATCTCGACATCATGACTTCCGCCGCGCTCGCCACTGCCGAACGCATGGCGCAGACGCTTCTGAGCGTGCAAGGAGCCTAAGGCCATGAACAACCCGAGCAAGAAACTCTATATCTCCGACGTGACGCTGCGCGACGGTAGCCACGCCATCCGTCACCAGTACTCGATCCAGAACGTGCAGGACATCGCACGCGCGCTGGACAAAGCAAAGGTGGACAGCATCGAAGTCGCCCATGGCGACGGCCTGCAAGGCTCGAGCTTCAACTACGGCTTCGGCGCGCATAGCGACCTCGAATGGATCGAGGCCGTGGCCGACGTGGTCACGCATGCGCAGATCGCCACGCTGCTGCTGCCCGGCATCGGCACGATTCACGACCTGAAGGCCGCGTACAACGCGGGCGCGCGCATCGTGCGCGTGGCCACGCACTGCACCGAAGCCGACATTTCGAAGCAGCACATCGAATACGCGCGCGAACTGGGCATGGACACCGTGGGCTTCCTGATGATGAGCCACATGACCACGCCGGAAAACCTCGCGGTCGAAGCGAAGAAGATGGAGAGCTACGGCGCGACCTGCATTTATGTAGTCGATTCGGGCGGTGCGCTCACGATGAACGACGTGCGCGACCGCTTCCGCGCGGTGAAGGCGGTGCTCAAGCCCGAAACGCAAACGGGCATGCACGCGCACCACAACCTGTCGCTCGGCGTGGCGAACTCGATCGTGGCCGTGGAAGAAGGTTGCGACCGCATCGATGCGTCGCTCGCGGGCATGGGTGCGGGCGCGGGCAACGCGCCGCTCGAAGTGTTCATTGGCGCGGCGGAACGCATGGGCTGGAACCATGGCACCGATCTCTACACGCTGATGGATGCCGCCGACGACATCGTGCGCCCGCTGCAGGACCGCCCGGTTCGCGTGGACCGCGAAACGCTCGCGCTCGGCTATGCGGGCGTGTATTCGAGCTTCCTGCGCCACTCGGAAGTGGCCGCGAAGAAGTACGACCTGAAGACGGTGGACATTCTCGTCGAACTGGGCAAGCGCCGGATGGTGGGCGGCCAGGAAGACATGATCGTCGACGTGGCGCTCGATCTGTTGCGAAAGCAGGCCTAACCGTCCTGCACGCTTTAGCGGGGCTTTCCGGCAGGAAGTTGTCTGCCGGAATGGTGAATTAACTAAAACAATGTTTGGAGATAGAAATGCGGATGCGTTCCATTGCGTTACTTTTTGCAATCCTACCCATGGAAGGGGCTTTTGCGCAGAGCAACGTCACCCTGTATGGCATGATCGACGGCGGTGTGTCGTACGTGTCGAACCAGGGCGGACATGCGGTGACGAAGTTCGACGATGGGATTTTCACACCGAACGTTTTTGGCG
>DATBXG010000766.1:0-3786 GCA_036514415.1 Paraburkholderia sp. | reverse complement strand
AGATCCGCTTCCGCGACGTGGTCGCGCAGCCGCGCAAGATCATTTCGTCACCGATCTGGTCGGGGTTGGAGTCGGAGAAGGTCTGCTACAACGCCGGCTACACCAACGTGCATGAGCTGATTCCGTGGCGCACGCTGACCGGCCGCCAGCAGTTCTATCAGGACCACGCGTGGATGCTGGATTTCGGCGAAGGCTTTACGAGCTACCGCCCGCCGGTCGACCTGAAGGCACTGCATGAAGTCGAGGGCCTGAAGTCGAACGGCCATCCGGAGCTCGCGCTCAACTTCATCACGCCGCACCAGAAGTGGGGCATCCACTCGACCTACACGGACAACCTGCGCATGCTCACGCTCTCGCGCGGCGGCCCGCACGTGTGGGTTTCGGAAGCCGAGGCGAAGGAAGCAGGGCTCGTCGACAACGACTGGGTCGAAGTGTTCAACGTGAACGGCACGCTTACCGCGCGTGTGGTGGTGAGCCAGCGCGTGCCGCGCGGCATGTGCCTCATGTACCACGCGCAGGAAAAGATCATCAACGTCCCGGGCGCGGAAACGAGCGGCAAGCGCGGCGGCATTCACAACTCGGTCACGCGCACGGTGCTCAAGCCGACGCACATGATCGGCGGCTATGCCCAGCTCGCGTATGGCTTCAACTACTACGGCACGGTTGGCAGCAATCGCGACGAGTACGTGATCGTGCGCAAGATGAAGAAGGTCGAGTGGCTCGAAGGGCCGCTCGATGAACGAGCAGAGGAAGGAGCAGCATCATGAAAATCCGCGCCCAGGTGGCGATGGTCCTGAACCTCGACAAGTGCATCGGCTGCCATACGTGCTCCGTCACGTGCAAGAACGTGTGGACTTCGCGCGATGGCGTCGAGTACGCGTGGTTCAACAACGTCGAAACGAAGCCCGGCATCGGCTATCCGAAGGAATGGGAGAACCAGGAAAAGTGGAACGGCGGCTGGGTGCGTAACCCGAACGGCAAGATCGAGCCGCGCCAGGGTCCGAAGCTCAAGGTGCTGGCCAACCTGTTCGCCAACCCGAACCTGCCCGGCATCGACGACTACTACGAGCCGTTCACGTACGACTACGAGCATCTGCAGAAGGCACGCCTCTCGCAGACGCCGCCCACCGCCCGCCCCGTGTCGGTCATCACCGGCAAGAAGATGGACAAGATCCATTGGGGTCCCAACTGGGAAGACGACCTGGGCGGCGAGTTCGAGAAGCGCAGCCGCGACAAGCTGTTCGAGAACGTGCAGAAGGAGATGTACTCGACCTTCGAGAACACCTTCATGATGTATCTGCCGCGCCTGTGCGAGCACTGCCTGAACCCCGCGTGCGTGGCGTCGTGCCCTTCGGGCTCGGTGTACAAGCGCGAAGACGACGGCATCGTGCTCGTCGATCAGGACAAGTGCCGCGGCTGGCGCATGTGCATCTCGGGCTGCCCGTACAAGAAGATGTACTTCAACTGGAAGAGCGGCAAGGCCGAGAAGTGCATCTTCTGCTATCCGCGCATCGAGGCGGGACAGCCTACCGTGTGCTCGGAAACGTGCGTGGGCCGCATCCGCTATCTGGGCGTGATGCTCTACGACGCGGACCGCATCAGCGAGGCGGCTTCGGTCGAATCGACGCAGGATCTGTATCAGTCGCAGCTCGACGTGTTCCTCGATCCGCATGATCCGGCGATCCAGGCCGAAGCGCGCCGCCAGGGCGTGCCGCAAAGCTGGCTCGACGCCGCCGTGCGCTCGCCCGTGTATCGCATGGCGGTCGAGTGGAAGATCGCGTTCCCGCTGCATCCCGAGTACCGCACGCTGCCGATGGTCTGGTACGTGCCGCCGCTTTCGCCGATCCAGTCGGCCGCGGACGCGGGCCATATCGGCATGGACGGCGTGATTCCCGACGTCGAGAGCCTGCGCATCCCGATGCGCTATCTCGCCAACCTGCTCACCGCCGGCGACGAAAAGCCCGTGGTCAGCGCGCTCAGCCGCATGCTGGCAATGCGCGCGTACAAGCGCACGCAGACCGTGGACGGCGTGAACGACGAGGCCGTCCTGAAGCGCGTGGGCCTCACGGCGCAACAGGTCGAGGACATGTACCGCATCATGGCGATCGCGAACTACGAGGACCGCTTCGTCGTGCCGTCGTCGCACAAGGAAATGGTCGAGGACTCGTTCAACGAGAAGGGCAGTTGCGGCTTCTCGTTCGGCAACGGCTGCTCGGGCGGCGTTTCGGAAGGCTCGCTGTTCGGCTCGAAGGTCGAAGGCAGCGTGGTGTATGTCGACATGCCGAAGTCGCGTCGCAAGACGCCTTCGGAAGCTTGAGCGGGAGGACTTCGATCATGTCGATCTATCCCGTTCTTTCCGCGCTGCTCGACTATCCCGAGCAGCCCCTGCTCGACGCGCTCGACGACATCGAGGCCGCGCTCGACGCCGCACCGAACGGCGCCCCGAACGGCACATCGGCCGCGCGCGAACTCGCGCCGCTCATCGCGGCGCTGCGCGAGCGCCCGCTCGTCGAGTCGCAGGAAGACTACGTGGCGACCTTCGACCGCAATCCGCGCCACTCGCTGCATCTCTTCGAGCACGTGCACGGCGAGAGCCGCGCACGCGGCCAGGCGATGGTCGATCTGCTCGACGAATACCGCAGCCATGGGCTCGACGTGGCGACGAGCGAACTGCCCGACTACGTGCCGCTCTTTCTCGAAGTGCTCGGCCTGATCGGCGCAGACGAGGCGGGCGCGCTCCTTGGCGAGGCGATTCACGTCCTCGCGGCGCTCGGCAACCAGCTCGAGAAGAATGAAAGCCCCTATGCGGGCATCTTCACGGTGCTGTGCGAGCTGAGCGACGTCGAGCCGCTGCCGCTCGTGGGCGCGCCCGTGCGCGACATGGACGAGGCGCTCGAGCGCTTCGGCACCGGCGCGGACGGCGTGGAGCCGCTCATGCACGCGTTCGGCGCGAGCCATTCACCGCAGGTCGTTCATTTCCACCCGCGAGCGGAGTATGCCGCGGTGACCACCGCAGCCACCTCGGCCGCTTCGGCCGCCTGCGCAAAGGAATCGCCATGAACACGTTCAGCCAGTTTCTGTTCGGCATCTATCCGTATATTGCCGCCGCCATCTTCCTGTTCGGCAGCCTCGCGCGCTTCGAACGCGAGCAGTACACCTGGAAGGCGGACAGCTCGCAGTTGCTCTATCGAGGGCATCTACGGCTCGGCAACATTCTCTTCCACGTGGGCATTCTCGGGCTCTTCTTCGGCCATCTGTTCGGGCTGCTCACGCCCGTTGCGGTGTGGGACTGGCTCGGCGTGCCGCATGCGGTCAAGCAGCTCGTGGCGATGGTCGCGGGCGGCGTGATGGGGTCGATGTGTCTCGTGGGCCTCGCCATCCTGCTGCATCGGCGGCTTTCGAACGCACGCGTTTCGGCCGTGACGCGCGTGGGCGACAAGGTGTTGCTGCTGTGGCTGCTCGTCACGCTGCTGCTCGGCCTCACGACGATCGGCGAATCGGCGAGCCACATGGACGGCGCGATGATGGTGCGGCTCATGACCTGGGCGCAGCACATCGTCACGTTCCGCGGCGACGCCGCGAGCTACGTGGCCAGCGCGCCGCTCATCTTCCGCATGCACCTCTTCATGGGCATGACGCTGTTCGTGATCTTCCCGTTCACGCGGCTCGTGCACGTGTGGAGCGGCTTTGCCTCGATCACCTATGTCTCGCGCGCCTGGCAGCTCGTGCGCAGCCGCTAGCGAGGGGCGCCGGCGGCCAACGTTTGCCTCTGGACGGCCGTGGGGA
>DATBXG010000765.1:0-11935 GCA_036514415.1 Paraburkholderia sp. | reverse complement strand
GAGCCGATCGCGCATCACATCGCCGTGCCGCTGCGCGTGCGCACCGCGCTTGGCGAGCTTGCGTTCTACAGCACGACGACCGTGTTCGGCACGCCGGTAGACATCACGCTTTCCGAGCTGGCGATCGAAGCGTTCTTTCCCGCCGATCCACAAACGGCGCAGACATTGCGCGAGAACGCGGGCTAACGCGCACTCATTCCTCGCGCGTTGGGGTGCGAGGCGCGCGCGATGCCTCGCTCGCGACGAGCCCCGCCATCAAGTGAATTTTTCGGCCAAAGCGCGCGCTGGCGTGAAGGCGGCGGCGTGGGTGACAAAGGAAAATATGTCGAGCTTGTGAAATGAATCTGAGAAAAACAATCCAGATTCATGCACACGCAACAATCACGAAGCAAACGATTTCCGCACCGTAGTGTCCCGCCCGTTACGCGAATGAAGGCTTATCATTAACGCGAAATTTACGACATATTTCGAACTACGTATTTAAATTGCAGAAAATCCTGAGCATGCATAAACCGACGATTCACACGCAAATTCATGCACATTTCCTTCGCGGAAGGAAAACTTTGAAACATGAATCGTTTTCAAACATATCTCCGTGCCAGCGTGCATTTTGCATATCGGACGTTTTGACATCATGCCGTCAAATATTGCGAAGGCTGCGATATATACAGACATATACGTCGAAATAGATTTCATTCATGCCCTTTACTTCTTCTCTCTCCTTCTCTTAAATTACGGGTGTCCCCGACGTACAAGCTGGAGATGCCATGAGTCATTTTCTGGATCGTCTGCGTTACTTCACGGCGGCACGAACACAATTCGCCGACGGCCATGGTGCTGTCACAGACGAAGACCGAAAATGGGAGGAGGCGTACCGCACACGCTGGCAGCACGACAAGATCGTGCGCTCCACGCACGGCGTGAATTGCACGGGCTCGTGCTCGTGGAAGATCTACGTCAAAGGCGGCATCGTCGCGTGGGAAACGCAGCAAACCGACTACCCGCGCACGCGCCCTGACATGCCCAACCACGAACCGCGCGGCTGTTCGCGCGGTGCGTCCTATTCGTGGTACCTCTACAGCGCCAATCGCCTCAAGTACCCGCTCGTGCGCAGCGCGCTCGTGAAGCTGTGGCGTGAAAAGCGCCGCACGCTCGACCCCGTTGCAGCGTGGGCGGCCATTGTCGACGACGATGCCGCGCGTAAAAGTTATCAAACGCGGCGTGGTCTTGGCGGCTTCGTGCGGGCAGACTGGAGCGAGGTGCTCGAAATCGCGGCCGCGGCGAACGTGCACACCATCAAACGCCATGGCCCTGACCGCGTGATCGGCTTCTCGCCGATTCCCGCGATGTCGATGGTGTCGTATGCGGCCGGCTCCCGCTATCTCTCGCTCATCGGCGGCGTGTGCCTCTCGTTCTACGACTGGTACTGCGACCTGCCGCCCGCCTCGCCGCAAACGTGGGGCGAGCAGACCGACGTGCCCGAGTCCGCCGACTGGTACAACTCGTCGTTCATCGTGATGTGGGGATCGAACGTGCCGCAAACGCGCACGCCCGACGCGCACTTCATGGTCGAAGCGCGCTATCGCGGCGCGAAGATCGTCTCGATCTTCCCCGACTACGCCGAAGGCGCGAAGTTCGGCGACATCTGGCTGCATCCCAAGCAGGGCACCGACGCGGCGCTCGCGCTCGCCATGGGCCACGTGATCCTCAAGGAGTATCACCTCGCCGGCAAGAGCGCCTATTTCGCCGACTACTGCAGCCGCTTCACCGACATGTCCTGCCTCGTGACGCTCGTCGAGCGCGACGGCCAGTACGTGCCCGACCGCTATCTGCGCACCTCCGACTTCGAGGGCTCGCTCGGCCAGCACAACAACCCCGAATGGAAGACCGTGGTGATCGACAGCGCGACGAACGAGTTCGCGGTGCCGCTCGGCTCCGTGGGCTTTCGCTGGGGCCAGCAGGAAGGCGGCGATCGCGGCAAGTGGAACCTGCGCGAGGAAGGCGTCAATGGCGCGCCGCTCAAGCCCGCGCTCTCGCTCGTCGAAAAGCACGACGATGTGGTCGACGTGCTGTTCCCCTACTTCGGCAACGTCGCGCATCCGCACTTCCCGCACACCTCGCACGGGCCGGTGCTGAGCCGCCGGATCGGCGTGCGGCGCGTGGCGACGCCCGCCGGCGAGCGGCTCGTGGCCACCGTCTACGATCTCTTCGTGGCGAACTATGGGCTCGACCAGGGCCTGGGCGGCAAGGACATTGCGCACAGCTACGACGACGACGTGCCCTACACGCCAGCGTGGCAGGAGGCGATCACGGGTGTGAAGCGCGATGACGTCATCAACGTCGCGCGCCAGTTCGCCGAGAACGCCGACAAGACCGAAGGCCGCTCGATGGTCATCATCGGCGCGGGCATCAATCACTGGTTCCACATGGACATGGCGTATCGCGCCATCATCAACATGCTCGTGATGTGCGGCTGCGTCGGCAAGTCCGGCGGCGGCTGGTCGCATTACGTGGGCCAGGAAAAGTTGCGCCCGCAAACAGGCTGGACCGCGCTCGCGTTCGCGCTCGACTGGAACCGGCCGCCGCGCCAGATGAACGCGACGTCGTTCTTCTACGCACACACCGACCAGTGGCGCTACGACCCGATGAACCCCACCGACCTGCTTTCGCCGCTCGCGAACAAGGCCGACTACCACGGTGCGCCGATCGACTACAACGTGCGCGCCGAGCGCATGGGCTGGCTGCCTTCGGCCCCGCAGCTCGCGAGCAATCCGCTGGAACTGGGCCGCTCGCTCGAAGACCCCGCGAAAGCCGGCGCGGAAGTCGCGCGCCGCCTGAAAGACGGCAGTCTCAAGCTCGCCTGCGAGGACCCCGACAATCCCGCCGTATTCCCGCGCAACCTGTTCGTGTGGCGCTCGAACCTGCTCGGCTCCTCGGGCAAGGGGCACGAGTACTTCCTCAAGCATCTGCTTGGCACGACGAACGGTGTGCAAGGCGAGGAAGTCGTGAAGGACGGCATGCCGCGCCCCGAGGAAGTCGTCTGGCACGAGGAAGCGCCCAAGGGCAAGCTCGATCTGCTGTGCACGCTCGACTTCCGCATGTCGACCACCTGCATGTACTCGGACATCGTGCTGCCCACGGCCACGTGGTACGAGAAGGACGACATGAACACGTCCGACATGCACCCGTTCATCCACCCGCTCTCCGCTGCTGTCGATCCGGCGTGGCAGGCGCGCAGCGACTGGGAAATCTTCAAGGCCATCGCGAAGCGCTTTTCCGAGTTGAGCGTCGGCCACCTCGGCGTCGAGCGCGACGTAGTGCTCTCGCCGATCGCGCACGACGCCGCGGGCGAACTGGCGCAACCCTTCGGCGTGGACGACTGGAAGCGCGGCGAATGCGAGCCCGTTCCGGGCAACACTATGCCGGGCGTGGTCACACTCGAGCGCAATTACCCCGAGACGTACCACCGCTTCACTTCGCTCGGGCCGCTCATGGACAAGCTCGGCAACGGCGGCAAGGGCATTAGCTGGAATACCGAGGCCGAGGTCCACGAACTCGGCGCGCTGAACTACCGTGACGAGTCCGCCGACGCCGGCGATGCGAAGGGCCGCCCGCGCATCGACACGGCGCTCGACGCTGCCGAAGTGATTCTCTCGCTCGCGCCGGAAACCAACGGCGCCGTCGCGAAGAAGGCGTGGGACGCGCTTTCGAAGTTCACGGGCATCGAGCACGCGCATCTCGCCGACGCGCGTGCCGACGAAAAGATCCGCTTCCGCGATATCCAGGCGCAGCCGCGCAAGATCATTTCGTCGCCCACGTGGAGCGGCATCGAATCGGAGCACGTGTCGTACAACGCGGGCTACACGAACGTGCACGAGCTGATTCCGTGGCGCACGCTGAGCGGCCGCCAGCAACTCTACCAGGACCACGCGTGGATGCGCGCGTTCGGCGAGGCGCTGTGCGTCTACAAGCCGCCCATCGACACGGGCAGCTACGAGAAGATGACCGGCGCCCGCTCGAACGGCAATCCCGAGATCGCGCTGAACTTCATCACGCCGCACCAGAAGTGGGGCATTCACAGCACCTACACCGACAATCTGCTGATGCTCACGCTCTCGCGCGGCGGGCCGATCGTGTGGATCTCGGAGAAAGACGCGGCGCAGATCGGCGTGGTCGACAACGACTGGATCGAATGCTTCAACGCGAACGGCGCGCTCTGCGCACGCGCCGTGGTGAGCCAACGCATTCCGCGCGGCATGGTGATGATGTACCACGCGCAGGAAAAGATCGTGAATACGCCGGGGTCCGAAATAACTGGCGCGCGCGGCGGCATTCACAACTCGGTCACGCGCATTTCGCTCAAGCCCACGCACATGATCGGCGGCTATGCGCAACTCGCCTACGGCTTCAATTACTACGGCACGGTGGGCTCGAACCGCGACGAATTCCTGATCGTGCGCAAGATGAAGAACGTCGACTGGCTCGACGCAGAGGAAACGCCCGTTGGTCCCTTGCCTGCCGCCGTCAGCGCGGCCGTTCGCGAAGGAGAAAGCTCATGAAAGTGCGCGCACAGATCGCGATGGTGCTGAACCTCGACAAGTGCATCGGCTGCCATACTTGCTCGGTGACCTGCAAGAACGTCTGGACGAGCCGCGAAGGCATGGAATACGCGTGGTTCAACAACGTCGAAACGAAGCCCGGCATCGGCTACCCGAAGGACTGGGAGAACCAGGAGCGCTGGCGCGGCGGCTGGGTGCGCAAGGCCGACGGCCAGATCGAACCGCGCCTCGGCGGCAAGTGGCGCCTCCTTGCGCAGATCTTCGCGAATCCGCATCTGCCTGAAATCGACGACTACTACGAGCCTTTCACGTTCGATTACGCGCATTTGCAGGAAGCGGGCAACACGAACGCCACGCCCGTTGCGCGGCCGCGCTCGCTCGTGAGCGGCGAGCGCATGGAGAAAATCGAGTGGGGTCCGAACTGGGAAGAAATTCTCGGCGGCGAGTTCGAGAAGCGCTCGAAGGACTACAACTTCGAAAACGTGCAGAAGGAGATCTACGGCCAGTTCGAGAACACCTTCATGATGTATCTGCCGCGCCTGTGCGAGCACTGCCTGAATCCGTCGTGCGTCGCTTCGTGCCCTTCCGGGTCGATCTACAAGCGCGAGGAAGACGGCATCGTGCTCATCGATCAGGACAAGTGCCGCGGCTGGCGCATGTGCGTTTCGGGCTGCCCGTACAAGAAGATCTACTTCAACTGGAAAAGCGGCAAAGCCGAGAAGTGCATCTTCTGCTATCCGCGTATCGAGGTCGGTCAACCCACCGTGTGCTCGGAAACCTGCGTGGGGCGCATCCGCTATCTGGGCGTGCTGCTCTACGACGCCGATCGCATTCAGGAAGCCGCGAGCGTCGCCAACGAAACCGATCTCTATCAGGCACAGCTCGACGTGTTCCTCGATCCGTTCGATCCGGCCGTGATCGAGCAGGCCACGCGCGACGGCGTTCCGCAGGCGTGGATCGACGGCGCGCAGCGCTCGCCCGTGTACAAGATGGCGATCGACTGGCGCATCGCCTTCCCGCTGCACCCCGAGTACCGCACGCTGCCGATGGTCTGGTACGTGCCGCCGCTCTCGCCCATCAACGCGGCCGCCAACAGCGGCGAACTCAGCATGAACGGCTGGCTGCCCGACGTGCACTCGCTGCGCATTCCGCTGCGCTACCTCGCGAACCTGCTCACCGCTGGCGACGAAAAGCCGGTGCAGGTCGCGCTGGAGCGTCTGCTCGCCATGCGCGCGTTCATGCGCGCGCGCCAGGTGGACCGCGTGGACGCCCCGCAGGTGCTAGCGCAGGTGGGACTCTCGCTGGCTCAGGTCGAGGATATGTACCGCTATCTCGCGATCGCGAATTACGAAGACCGCTTCGTGATTCCCACCACGCACCGCGAATACGCCGAGAACGCCTTCGACTTGCGTTCGTCATGCGGCTTCACGTTCGGCAACGGCTGCTCGGACGGCAAATCGGAGGCGAGCCTGTTCGAGCCGAAGAGTGGCCATCGCAAGATTCCCATTCAGGAGATCTGATCATGTTCGCGGCTCGTGCCCAGCCCATGACGTACCGGCTCGTTGCGTCGCTGCTCGAGTATCCCGATGCGCCGCTCATCGACGCAGTGCAGGAGCTGCGCGCGATGGCGCGCAGCGAGCGCGCGTTCGGCGCCGAGGCGCGCGAGAAGCTCGAACGCTTCCTCGACTATCTCGGCTCGCGCGATCTGCTCGCGCTGCAGGAGAACTACGTCGCGCTATTCGATCGCGGCCGCGCGACGTCGCTGCATCTGTTCGAGCACGTGCACGGCGAATCGCGCGATCGCGGCCAGGCGATGATCGACCTCGTCCAGACCTACGAGAAGCACGGCATGCTGTTGCAGCCGGGCCAGTTGCCCGACTATCTGCCCGTGTTCCTCGAATACCTCTCGATTCTGGAGCCGAACGACGCGCGCGCGCTGCTGGGCGAAACCACCGCGATCCTGCAGTCGATCACGGCCGAACTGAGCCGGCGCAACAGCCACTACGCGTATGTGATCGGCGCGCTGCTGCCGCTCGCGGGCGCGGGCGGCGCCGACCTGCCCGAGGCCGCGCACGACGACGACGCGGGCAAGCCGCACGACAAGGACCACCTGAAGGCGCTCGACGAGGCCTGGGCCGACGAGCCGGTGCAGTTCATGGGCGCCGAGCGGCCCGCGGTCGCGCCGGTGGAGTTCCACCCGCGCCGCGCGCCGCGCTAGAAAAACGCAATACGCTACCCGGGCAAGCCGTTCGCATACCGCAAGCAAGGAGCCGTCATGGGCCAATACTTCCATCAGTTTCTGTTCGGCATCTATCCGTACATCTGCCTAGCGGTGCTGCTGTTCGGCTCGCTCGTGCGCTTCGACCGCGAGCAGTACACGTGGAAGAGCGACTCGTCGCAACTGCTGCGGCGCAGCTCGCTGCGCCTTGGCAGCAATCTGTTTCACTGGGGCATTCTCGTGGTGGTGATGGGCCACTTCGTCGGCTTTCTCGCGCCGCACTGGCTCGTCGCGCCGTTCATCTCGGCCACCGTGCACCAGTTGCTCGCGATGGTGGCGGGCGGCGTGGCCGGCAGCTTCGCCATTGTCGGCCTCACGATCCTGATCGCGCGGCGGCTCGGCGACACGCGCATCCGCGTGAACAGCAAGACTTCGGACATCGTCATCGTGTTCATGCTGTGGGCGCAGCTTGCGCTCGGACTCGCCACCGTGGTGCTCTCCGCGCAGCACATGGACGGCCTGATGTTCGAGCAGCTCACCGACTACGTGAAAGGCGTGGTGACGTTCCGGCCCAACATCGCCGGGCTGCTCGACGGCGTGCCGCTCGTGTACCAGACGCATATCGCGCTCGGCTTCACGATCTTCCTCGTTTCGCCCTTCACCCGCATGGTGCATATCTGGAGCGGCATCGCTTCGGTGTTCTATCTGATCCGTCCGTACCAGCTCGTGCGCAAGCGCTAAATCCCAACCAGAAAGGAGCGCTATCGATGATGAACGTGGTCCCCCAAGGCCAGCAGCGTGACCCGCTGCACGACCTGCCCGCACGTGTGAACGACGTCGAGATCGGGCTCGCCGCGATCGAGGCCGAGCGCGGCAATCACGCCGACGACCCGGACCCCGCGCTCGCCGCGCGGCGCACGCTCGTCGTGCATGAACTGCTGCGCCAGCGCGCGGTGGCGCTGGAGCTGCTGGCGCCTGACGCCGAACTCGACGACAGCGCGCTCGACACGTTGCTCGCGCGCGAGTTGCGCGTGCCCGAGCCCGCCCCAGAAGACTGCGAGCGCTACTACACGCAGCACGCCAGGCGCTTCATGCGCAACGAACTCGTCTACGCGAGCCACATTCTCTTCGCGATTACCGACCGCGTGCCGCTCGCGCTGCTGCGCCAGAAGGCCGAAGAGACGCTGCGCGAACTGCGGCAGGCGCCCGACACCTTCGAGGCGCTGGCGCGCCAGTACTCGAACTGCCCGTCTGCGGGCGTGGGCGGCAGCCTCGGCCAGCTCACGCGCGGCGACACCGTGCCCGAATTCGAAGCGGCGCTGTTCGACTGCACCGACATCGGCGTCCTGCCGCGCCTCGTGCGCACGCGCTTCGGCTTTCATCTCGTGCGCATCGACCGGCGCGTGCCGGGCGACCCGGTGCCCTATGACGACGTTTCCGGCGACATCGCGCGCTTTCTCAGCGAGCGCGTGCGCCACAAGGCCATTCAGCAGTACGTATCGATACTCGCATCCGAAGCGACGCTCGAAAACGCGGCACTCGAAGCCGCGACGAGCCCACTCGTCCAGTGAAGTCGATGTGCATCCCCACGCGATGGAGGCAACATGAATCTGCGTAGCGAATCGGCACGCCCCGTGACGAGCCCGGCGGAGCCCGAGAAGGTCGACGCCAAGGCATGGTCCGTCCTGCTCGTGAGCACGTTCGCGTTTCTCGTCTGTTTCGTGGTGTGGATGATGTTCGGCGTGCTGGGCGTGCAGTTACGCGAGGAACTCCAGCTCAACAGCACCGAGTTCGGCCTGCTCACGGCCACGCCCGTGCTGACCGGCGCAATCATGCGCTTGCCGCTCGGCGCGTGGACCGACCGTTTCGGCGGGCGCATCGTCATGACCACGCTGCTCGTGGTCTGCGCGGTGCCCGTGTATATCGTCAGCTACGCGAGCGAGTTGTGGCAATTCCTGCTCATCGGTCTCTTTCTCGGCTGCGTGGGCGCATCGTTTGCCGTGGGCACGCCCTACGTCGCCCGCTTTTTCCCGCCCAGCCGGCGCGGCTTCGCCATGGGCTTCTTTGGCGCGGGCACGGTGGGCGCGGCCGTCAACCTGTTCGTCACGCCGCGACTGGAGAATTTATACGGGTGGCGCGTCGTGCCGCGCATCTACGCCGTCGCGCTGCTCGTCACCGCCGTGATTTTCTGGCTCGGCTCGGCGCGCGACCCGGGCGCGGGCAAAGCGGGCGGTTCGCTGCTCGACTCGTTCAAGGTGCTGGCCGACAGGCGCGTGTGGCGCCTGTGCCAGTACTACTCGATCACCTTCGGCGGCTTCACGGCGCTCTCGCTGTGGATGCCGCAATACCTGAAGGCCGAATACGGCATGTCGCTCGTGATGGCTTCCGCCTTCGCCGCGGGCTTCTCGCTGCCGGGCTCGATCCTGCGCGCCGTGGGCGGCATGTTCGCCGACAGGCTCGGCGCGCACAAGGTGACGTGGTGGGGCCTGTGGGTGGCGTGGATCTGTCTCTTCATCCTCTCCTACCCGCCCACGGACTTCGTGATCCACACGATAGACGGCCAGGCGGCGCTCCACATCAGCATGCCCGTGTACGGCTTCGTCGCGGTTGCCTTCGTGCTGGGCGCGGTGTTCGCGTTCGGCATGGCGTCGACGTTCAAGTACGTGGCCGACGACTTCCCCACCAACATGGGCGTCGTGACCGGCATTGTCGGGCTGGCGGGCGGGCTGGGCGGCTTTCTGCTGCCGATCCTGTTCGGCATGCTGCTCGACTTGCTCAGGATCCGCTCGAGCTGCTTCATGCTGCTCTATGGCATCGTGTGGGTCTCGCTGATCCTGCTCTACCTCGCCGAGGTCAAGCGCACACCGATTCTTGGCCAACCCGCCACCACTTGAGTGATCTCCGCGCCGCGGCGGCTCAGGCCGCCGCCGCTGTCGCTGGCTCCGCCTCCGGCGCGGTGACGACCAGTACGCTGCACGACACGCGGTCGAGCAGCCGGCGATCGTCGCGCCCCTCCCACCATCGCTTGAACGGCCCGCGCCGGTGGTGGCCCAGCACGATGAGATCGGGGTGGAGTTCCTCGCAATAGCTCGCAATCACGTCGATCGGCCTGCCCACCACGAAGTGCCCCGTTGCCGCGAGCCCCTTTTCCTGCAGACACGCCACCCCCTCACGCAGAATTTCGCGCGCCGCCTCCTCCGCGGCTTCGAACGGCACGGCGGACGCGATGTCCGTGCCCCATTGCAGCGGCGCCTGGTTGAGCACCGCCAGCAAATGCGTCTGCGCGCGGCACTCGCGCGCGAGGTCGGCGCCCTCGCGCAACGCGCGGCGTCCTTCGCGCGTCGCGTCGTAACACAGCAGGATCCTGTTGAACGAGGTCATGGTCTGTCTCCCGCGCAATTTCCGGTACTCCCGGTGGTGAGTTTCCGCGCGCGCCAGACCCGGCCCCGCAAACCGCAGCTGGCAAACGTTTCACACGCGCAATCTCCGCCCAATATGCACCCGGCATCGATCGCCCGCATCGACGCCGCGGCTCGCTATCTGCACTCGTAACATATCAGTTACACATTTCGCTGTTACAAGGCGCCCTGGTCGAAACATTCGTTACATTTTAATCGTCATACCGTTTAATCGCCGGCCCCGTATTTTTTACCTTTCAACGCAATACCTTTCAAAACGTTTATTCCGGCATACGGCGCTTCTCGTGTTCCGCTTAATTCGTTTCGCATACACCGGCTACGCTATGGAAAACCCGTAAAACCCAGGCTTTTCGGGCGATTCAGCCAGTCAGACCACGGGCGCGGCGGCTTGCCGCGAGGCCTGCGGCATATAGCAGAAAAACTTACCGAAAATAATTTACAACAGTCCGATTATTTTTGATCCGAGGGATTGATTTCTGGGATAAGCCCTCATACAATTCCCTCCAAGGTTGTTACGAGATGTAACAACCTGTATCAAAGAGTCGGATCGAGCCAAAGAGCGAAGATCGACCACAAGACCAGAAAAGATACAACGGCGAAAAAGCCGGGGGGTTAAATTCGGGGCTTCGGAAACTACAGAAATGGACCGCAGCAGCGAGACGCTGGAATCTATCCGCGAAATTAATTTGTCGTATCTGATGCTCGCACAGCGCATGCTGCGCGAGGACAAGCCGGTCGGCATGTTCCGACTGGGACTGTCGTCGGAATTGGCCGATCTGCTTGGCAGTCTGTCGCTCGCGCAGATCGTCAGGTTGGCCTCTTCCGACCAGCTTCTCTGTTTTTTCCGCTTCGACGATCATGCAATGTTGTCCGCGCTTACGCAGACTTCAAGGCATACCGACGTGGCGGCTACCCATGCGGCCATCCTGCTTGCGGGACAGCCGGCTGGTCAATTCGCCTGAGGGTGACGTCCATGACTACGCGGCGCAGCCTCACCGAAGACGCACAGGAAGTATTCCGCGCGATCGCACTGATCGAGCTGGGCGCGCGCATGCAGGTGCTCGAAAGCGAACTCTCGCTCTCGCGCGACCGCATGATCCGCCTGTATCGCGAGATCCGTGGCGTATCGCCACCCAAAGGTATGCTGCCGTTCTCGGCGGACTGGTACATGACGTGGCTGGCCAACATCCACGCCTCGCTGTTCTATAACACGTACCTGTTCCTCAAGAACGAAGCGCGTTGCTCGCATCTCGACGCGCTCACCAAGGGGTTCCGGCTGTATCTGGAACACTGCCGCCACAGCGGGGCCGAGCCGGTGCTCGACCTCACGCGTGCGTGGACCCTGGTGCGGTTTTTCGATGCCGATATTCTGCAGATGACGCCTTGCTGCCGTTGTGGCGGTAAATTCGTCGCGCATCGCCACGACCTTCAGCACAACGTCGTGTGTGGTGCATGCCAGCCCCCATCGCGGGCCGGCAAGACGAAAAAGGCGGCTGCAGCGCGACGGGGCGCCGAGCAGACCGAGAGCGACCTTCCGGCAGAAGTCATGTCGGATGGCATTGCCGAGGCTGCGTAAGCGTAGGAGAGCAGATCCGGGTTAACCGGACGTGAGACCAAGACGCGAAACCGTCCGGTGCCTGAGCGCACCGGACGGCGAAGCGCTTTCTTCCTTGTTCTTGCCGCCGCTGTTCCGGCGCGCGCCTGCAGTACCCCTTCCCTCTTTCAATTCCCGCTGAAGG
>DATBXG010000764.1:0-4895 GCA_036514415.1 Paraburkholderia sp. | reverse complement strand
GGCGCGGCGCGCTGCGCCAGCGGCAAGGGCCGCACTGACGCCGGCCACTGGAATACCTTGCGCGCCGCCAGCGGCGCAAAGGCGGCGCAACGAGATCATCGGGCGGGAACAGGGGAAAACAACGGAACGCGCAAGACGCCGCCATTTATGGCTGATTTGCGCGAACGATTAGTCACGCCTGAAGGTTGGCGGCACGACCATAAAGCCTTACTTATGCAAGCTCGCTTCTGACACTCTAGTAATGTTCTCGATGAGCTGTGCGCCTTCCTCCATGAGGAAGCGCTTGAACGCGAGCGCGACGGGCGGCAGGCGCTTGTTCTTGCGGTGCACGACGTACCAGTTGAGCATGACCGGGAAGCCTTCGACGTCGAGCACCGTGAGGTGACCGACCTGCAGTTCGAGGCTGATGGTGTGCGCCGAGAGAAAGGCGATACCCATGCCCGCGATCACGGCCTGCTTGATCGTTTCGGTGCTCTGGATCTCCATGGCGATCTTGAGGTTCGTGATCTTGCCCGCGAAGCCTTCTTCCATCGAATTCCAGGTGTCCGAGCCGCGCTCGCGCACGATGAACGCCTCGTTGGCGAGCGCGCTGAGCTTGATGCCGCGCTTGTTCGCGAGCGGATGCGTAGGCGCCGCGACGATCACGTACGGGTGCGGCGCAAACGGCTCGTTGATGGCGTCGGTCGCGTGCGGCGGACGCACCATCACGGCGAGATCGGTCTGGTTGGTGGCGAGCTGCTGGAGCAACTGCTCGCGGTTGTGCACGGAGAGATTGAGCGCGACGCCCTTGTAGCGCCGCGTGAATTCGGCGAGCAGACGAGGAAAGAAGTAATCGCCAGCGCTAATGACGGCGACGTTGAGCTTGCCGCCCGAGACGCCTTTCAGCTGGCTCATCGCCTCATCGACTTCGTGGAACTGCTGCATGATCGCGCGGCTGTAGTGAAGCATCTCCGTGCCCGCAGGCGTGAGATAGATCTTCTTGCCGAGCTGCTCGAAGAGCGGCAGGCCCGCATGGTCCTCGAGCTGCCTGACCTGCGTGGAAACGGCCGGCTGTGTGAGATGCAGCTCCTCCGCGGCACGCGAAAAACTGAGGTGACGCGCCACGGTCTCGAAGACCTTGAGCTGGCGCAGCGTGGCGTTCCGCATTGTCATGGCCGAACCATAAAGGAAACTGAATGCACATAATAACAAACTTTAATTGTGAGTAATTCAGCAATCACCCTAGCATGAGTTGAAAGGCGTCCGAATGGCAGGCGGCGCGCTCGAAGCCAGGTTCGGGTTAACGCTCGGAACCAGGATTTCATAAGGGACAACGCGTAGAAAATCCCTTGTTTCACGATGTTTTCAGGGACATGCCGTATTGATAGGGTGAATGAGGATTGACGAATTTGCATTCGAATTTTTCATTCATCCGGCGAATAAAAGACAGACGTATCGAAGCGAAAAGATAAAACCATAAGCCTGAATTTATGCAGACCCGTAATCATGCAGGCTGCAATGAATAGATAGCGGAGACAAGCGAGATGAGTGCAATCAGTCAGAGGAGCGAGAGCGGTCCGTTCTGGACGAACCGCTGGTTTCAACTGGTGGTGGGCATGCTATGCATGGCGCTCGTTGCCAACCTGCAGTACGCATGGACGCTGTTCGTCGCGCCGATGAACGCGCGGCATCACTGGGGCCAGGCGGAGATTCAGTTGGCGTTCTCGATCTTCATTCTGACTGAGACCTGGCTCGTGCCGGTGGAAGGCTGGCTCGTCGACAAGTTCGGCCCGCGTCCGGTCGTGGCGGGCGGTGCGTTTTGCGCAGGCCTCGCATGGGTCATCAACTCGTACGTCACGACGCTGCCGATGCTCTATGTCTCGGCGGTGATCGCCGGCATTGGCGCGGGCGGCGTGTACGGCACCTGCGTGGGCAACGCGCTCAAGTGGTTCCCGGACCGCCGCGGCCTCGCCGCGGGCCTCACGGCCGCGGGCTTCGGCGCCGGCGCGGCCGTGACGGTGATTCCGATTGCGAACATGATCACGCGCTCCGGCTACGAGCACACGTTCTTCTTCTTCGGCGTGCTCCAGGGCGTATCGATTCTCGTGCTGTCGTTCCTGCTCGTGAAGCCCTCGCCGCGCCCCGTAGCCGTCGCTGCCCGCGGTCTCGTCTCGCGCGTCGACTACACGCCGGGGCAGATGGTCAGGCAGCCGGTGTTCTGGCTGATCTACGTCTGTTTCGTCGCGGTGGCCGCTGGCGGCCTTATGGCAACGGCGCAGATCGGGCCCATCGCGAAGGACTGGGGCCTTGCCCGCATTCCGATGACGGTGTTCGGCATGACGCTGCCGCTCCTCACGCTCACGCTTTCGATCGACAACATCTGCAACGGCTTCACGCGTCCGCTGTGCGGCTTCATCTCCGACAAGATCGGCCGCGAGAACGCGATGTTCCTGATCTTCGTGGGCGAAGGGCTCGCGCTGCTCGGCATGATGCAGTTCGGCACCAACCCGTATGCGTTCATGACGTTCGCCGCGCTCATCTTCCTGTTCTGGGGCGAGATTTTCTCGATCTTCCCGGCCATCTGCGCGGACACCTTCGGCAGCAAGTACGCCGCGTCGAACGCCGGCACGCTGTACACCGCAAAGGGCACCGCGGCGCTGCTCGTGCCGGTGGCCTCCGTGCTCTCGGCCACCGGCGGCTGGAGTGCCGTGTTCATCGCGGCTGCGGTCATCACGATCGCGGCGGGCGTGAGCGCCAAGTTCATCCTCGCGCCAATGCGCAAGCGCCTGATCGAGCAGAGCGGTGAAGAGAGCAACGAACCCTCTGCAACGCTGGCCGCCAATACGGGCGCGGGTCTGCAGCACTGGTCCAACCAAAGCGGCGAATGAGGCGCGCGGGCCCGCCATGTCGATGAACGTCTCCCTCCAGCAGCTCAAGGTGTTCGTCGCGGTGGCGCGGGCGCGCAGCTTCACGCGCGCCGCGCGCGAGTTCGGGCTCACGCAGTCGGCGGTGAGCCGCTGCGTGCGCGAACTGGAAGAGGCAATCGAGCTCAAGCTATTCGACCGCACCACGCGCCAGGTCGAACTCACGCTCGCTGGCAGCGGTTTCGAGCGGCGCATCGGGCGCCTGCTCGACGAGATCGAGATGGCGCTCAACGAGGGCCGCGACGCGCATCAGGCGCATAGCGGCGTGGTGCTCGTGGCGAGCAATCCGGTGCTTTCGTCGACCTGGGTGCCCGCCGCGCTCGCGCGCTGCCAGGCGGCTTTCCCATCGCTCACGCTGCAATTGCAGGACTTGCCGCAGGCGGCCGTGCTGCAGGCAGTCGAGCAGGGCGAGGCCGACTTCGGCGTGATCGCGGAAAGCGTGCCGTTTGCGAGCGGCAACCTCGACGTGCAGCCGCTCTCGGCCACGCCGCTTTGCGCTCTCCTGCCCGCGCACCATCCGCTAGCGCTACAGGGGGCGCTGCGATGGGACGACCTCGCGCGCGAGCCGCTCGTCACGCTCAATCGCGATGCCGGCTGCCGCAGCGCGGTGATGCGCGCGCTGGATGGCCTGCGGCCCGAGGGGAGGCCGCTGCAGGAGTTCGCGCACGTGGCGGGCGTGGCGCGCATGGCGCAGCTCGGCATGGGCATTGGCGTGCTGCCAGTGTGCGTGGACGGCGCGCGCGGGGGGCATGCGCATCGCCTGGGCGACGTTGCGCACGCAACCTGTCACTGGCCCGCGCCAGCGGGGCCGCTCGTTACGCGCTTGCTGCATCCCGTCGTGAACGTGACGACGATGCTCGTGCGCCGTCGCCATCGTTCGCTGCGGCCTTGCGCTCAGGCGGCGTGGTCGCAGTTTATGGCGGACGGCTCAGTCCCGGACGGCTCAGTCCCGGACGCGGCAGTCGCTGATAGCCCCGTCGCAGAGGGTTCGTACCCGCAGACTTCATCACCGGATCACGACGCGCCGCCGGAAACATCTATCGACGGCTCGCCTATGCGTGGGTCGAGCGGCGCGCCGATGCGCGTCACTTTGCGCGGCGCCGATGCGCCGCCGCCACTCCAGGTGACCCGCACACACGCCCGCATCGAATAGCGCGCGTTTCCTGCCGCTCCAAAGCAAAACGGATCGCTCGAAGCGATCCGTTTTGTCTTTCCAGCACCAGCAGCAGCGCAGAAGAAACGCGGCGCAAGCGCCGCCCGTTCGCTGTCGCTCACGCCGCCTGCATCGCCATCCGCTCACGCTGCTTGACCAGCGCGAGCACCGTGTCGATGGCCGGCGTCGGCTCGCCCACCAGCGCGCCCATTTCCTGCACGACGGTGAGCAGCGGATCGATCTCCATCGGCCGGCCGGTTTCGAGGTCGACTAGCATCGAGGTCTTGTGCGCGCCCACTGCGCCCGCGCCGTCGATGCGCCGCTCCACGTCCACGCGGAAGTTCACGCCGAACTGCTCGGCAATACGCTTGCCTTCGAGCATCATCGTGCGCGCGACGGCGCGCGTGGCCGGGTCGCTGGTGATGACGTCGAGCGTGGCATGCGTGAGCGCGCTGATCGGGTTGAAGCAGAGATTGCCCCACAGCTTGAGCCAGATTTCGTCGCGGATGTTTTCGCGGATCGGCGCGTCGAAACCGGCCGCCTGCATGGCTTCATGAAGCTGGACGATGCGCGGCGTGCGCTCGCCCGAAGGCTCGCCAATCGGAAACTTCTTGCCGTACACATGGCGGATCACGCCGGGCGCGTCGATTTCGGCGGCCGGATAGAGCACGCAGCCGATCGCGCGCTCGGGCGTGAGGCGGTTCCATTGCGAGCCGTCCGGGTCGATGCTTTCGAGCCGCGTGCCCGCGAACTTGCCGCCATGCTGGTAGAAGTACCAGTAGGGAATGCCGTTGGTGCCCGTGACGATGGCCGTGTGCTTGCCGAGGAGCGGCTGCATC
>DATBXG010000763.1:0-2059 GCA_036514415.1 Paraburkholderia sp. | reverse complement strand
CGGTGCGCCGAACACTCGGCGATGCGCGCCTGCAGTTGCGCTGGATCGGCGCAGGTCGCGCGATCGAACGGCCGTCCCGCGGCCAGCGGCCAGAACACGCGAAACAGCAATCCATAGATGTGGTGGTGCGGAACGCTCGCGAGCACGGTTGCCTCAGCCAGCAATGCGCCCCACGCTGCTTCGAGCGTATGCACCTCGGCATCGAATTGCGCGAGCGTCTTTTGCACCGCCTTCGGCGTGCCGCTGCTGCCCGAGGTAAAGAGCGTGAGCGGAGCATTCACGTCGATCGCGGCGCCGGCTCCGACCCGCGGCAACGGCGAGGCATGGGCGCACCACGCGGCGAGCTCGCTGTCGTCGAGCACCGCGTCATAGGCGTGGCTCAGGTCGGCGAGATAGCCCGGCGTGGCATTCGCCGGAATCACGGGTTCCTTGCCGGCCGCAAGCAGTCCGAACAAGGCGCACGCGTACACATAGGGGTCGTCGCTCCACAGCGCAAAGCGCCGGGCCGGCCGCGAGCGCACCCGTTCAGCGATGCCGAGCGCATGCGCACGGAACGTGTCGAAGTCCGTCACGTTCGCGCGGTCCATACATACGGCGCTTCGCCCCTCGCGGCATGTCGCCGCGAGAAGTTCGTGCAACGCGATCACACTGCCTCCCGTCGCGCAGCACGCGGCAGCATGATCCACCTGCGCCACGCGAACTCGCCGGCGAGCAGCGCGCCGATGATCGCGTAGGCGATCGCGCCGTTGTAGAGCGACCAGGCGCGGGCCGACCAGGCGAGCGCCGTCCATGCTGAAAACACGCAGTTCACAGCGAAGAAGACGCACCAGAGCTGCGTGACGCGGCGCGTATAACGCACGATGTGCGCAGGCGGATCGGCATAGGTCAGCCGGGCGAACTTCTCGACCATCGACGGCCCCTTCAGGAGGGTCGCGCCGAAGGCGACGAGCAGCCCGAGATTCACGAGCGAGGGATACAGCCGCATGAGCAGGTCGCTATTGGTGAAGACGATCGCCACCGAGGCAACATTGAGCGTGACGGCCACGGCCCAGTCCACCGGCGTGAGCTTGCGCAGGGTTGCCGCGAGCGGACCTGTGGAGGACATGCGCTGCATCCATAGCAGCGCGAGCAGCAGCAAGCCCACGAAGCGCGGCGAATGCCAGCGCCACGCGCACAGGATCACCACCGGATAGGCGAGCCTGGCGAAGAGGCGCAGCATGCCTCGCGCGCCGGCGCGCGCGCCGCCGGGCTCAGTCAGGCCGTGCGCGGATCGAACCGTCACGAATGGCCTCAAGCCTGGGTCACGAGCAGGGACTCGACTGCGGCGATCACGTCGCCCACCGTGCGCACCGACTTGAACTCTTCCGGCTTGATGCGCCGGCCCGTCATTTCCTGAAGCTTGATGGCCAGATCGACGGCGTCGATGCTGTCCAGATCCAGTTCCTCGAACAGATGCGCTTCGGGCGTGACGCGCGATGGCTCGATGTCGAAGTTTTCCTGAAAGATGGCGCGGATACGCTCGAGAATTTCTGCTTCGTTCATGATTCAATCCCCCTTCCCTGCAGTGGCTTCCAGCGCCTCGTTTTCGTTGCCGTGGCCCGCGACGAGCGCCGCGAGCGTGTTGATCGACCGGAAGTAGCCGCGCACGTTTTCATCGTCGGCGTTGATGGTCAGTTGATAGTGCTGGCGCAGCACGATGCCGATCTCCAGTGCGTCGATCGAATCGAGCCCCACGCCGTCGCTGTCGAACAGCGGTGCGTCGTCGTCGATGTCGGCGGGCGTGAGATGCTCGAGATCGAGTGCCTCGATCAGAAGCCGCTTAATTTCCAGTTTTAAAGTATCCATAGTCAAACAGGTACTGGGTGATTTGCGCCTCGATGGCGCGCGTGACGTTGCGTGCGGCGAGCGCGGAAGGCATGTCGCGCGGCGCGAGCGGATCGACGCCGATGGGCGCCAGCACGTTCACGGTCAGGCGAAACGGCCGCTCCGGCACGTGGTACCAGCGCATCTGCTTCGTGAAGGCCGGCGGATCGCAGTGCAAGAGCACGGGCAGGATCGG
>DATBXG010000762.1:0-6716 GCA_036514415.1 Paraburkholderia sp. | reverse complement strand
ATCCTGCTCGACGACGAACCGTCGGCGGCCACCCCTGCCGAGACCCAGGCAGCCGAGCCGTTCGTCACGTTCACGCCGGTGCCGGTGCAGGAGCAGGCGCCCATGCCTGCCGCAACGGTTCCCGTTGCTTCGACGCCCGTGAGCGCGCCGACACAGCCCCCGGTTGCGGCAGGCGAGCAGCCCGCACAACCGGCGCCAGCCGAGGCGCACCATGCGCCCGATGCGTCGGCCTTGTCGAACGTCGTGCACTTCCCGCGCCTCGTGCACGAAGCGCAACATGACACCACCGTAGCGCCGGCAACCCACGCAGCGCCGGTCAGCGAGCCGACGCCAGACGCGGATGCCGCCGTCGACGCTGTCGATACCGAAGCGACCGTAGACCTCGACGAGTCAGCGCCTGTGGCGTCCGCGTACGGCACGTACGGCGGCACGCTCGAATCGCCGGTGCGTACGACGCACGCGCACGTTGCGGCCATGGTCTCGCATGCAGCGCCGCTCGACGCAACGCCACAAACCGCGAGCGCATCGTCCGCGCCCGCCGCTGATTTCGCTCAGCCCCTGGTCGTCGCGAGCGCAGCGGCTGAGACCCCATCGGCAATTGCCGGACCGGAAGCCCAAGCAGCGCAAGCTCGCATCGATTCGCCGAGCAGTGTTCCGTTCACCGCGCCACTGGCCGCGAGCGACGCTGCCGCTGCCCCGCCCAGCTCCGCGACGCCGTCTCCAGTCGCGCCAGCCACCACGCCGGTGCCCACGCCCGTCACGACACCGCCGTGGGTGGCCGAGGCGCAGCCGGCAACCCTCGACACGCCGGTCAAGCCAGCGCTTGCAGCGAGTCCCGTGCCGATCGCAGGACCCATCGCAACCCCGCTCGACTCCATTCCGGCGCCCTACCCCGCCGTCCCGGCCGGGCCCAGCGCAGCGAGCCCGGACCTCGAGCCGGAGCACGAAGCCCCGGAACCCGTCGACGCGCCCGAGCCGCCCGCCCAGCGCGCCCCCGTGCGCGGCCACGCGCCCACGAGTTTCGTGTTCGAGCCGCTCAGCGCATCGGCGGTCGAACTGCCGGGGATCGAGCTGCTCGAGCGCGCCTCGTCCGGGATCGAGCCCGTTTCCGAGCAGAAGCTCGCCGAGACGAGCCAGCTCATCGAGCAGCGCCTCCAGGAGTTCAAGGTGCCCGTGACGGTGGTCGGCGCCTCGGCGGGCCCGGTCATCACGCGCTTCGAAGTGGAACCCGCGCTCGGCGTGCGCGGCAGCCAGATCGTCGGCCTCATGAAGGACCTCTCGCGCGGCCTCGGCCTCACGTCGATCCGCGTGGTCGAGACGATCCCCGGCAAGACCTGCATGGGCCTCGAATTGCCCAACGCGCGCCGGCAGATGATCCGCCTCTCCGAGATCCTCGAATCGACCGCGTATCAGCGTTCGCAGTCGAAGCTCACGATCGCGATGGGCAAGGACATCGTCGGCCATCCGATCGTCACCGATCTTGCCAAGGCGCCGCACATGCTCGTCGCGGGCACGACCGGCTCGGGCAAGTCGGTGGCCATCAACGCGATGATCCTCTCGCTGCTCTACAAGGCGACGCCCGAGGACGTGCGGCTCATCATGATCGACCCGAAGATGCTCGAGCTATCCGTGTACGAAGGCATTCCGCATCTGCTCGCGCCGGTCGTGACCGACATGAAGCTCGCCGCCAACGCGCTGAACTGGTGCGTGGGCGAAATGGAGAAGCGCTACCGGCTGATGTCGGCCGTCGGCGTGCGCAATCTCGCGGGCTTCAACCAGAAGATCCGCGACGCCGAAGCGCAGGAAAAGAAGATCGGCAATCCGTTCTCGCTCACGCCCGAGGCGCCCGAGCCGCTCTCGCCGCTGCCGATGATCGTGGTCGTGATCGACGAGCTCGCCGACCTCATGATGGTCGCGGGCAAGAAGATCGAAGAGCTGATCGCGCGTCTCGCGCAGAAGGCGCGCGCCGCCGGCATCCACCTGATTCTCGCGACCCAGCGGCCCTCGGTGGACGTCATCACGGGCCTCATCAAGGCGAACATTCCGACGCGCGTGGCGTTCCAGGTGTCGTCGAAGATCGACTCGCGCACGATTCTCGACCAGATGGGCGCGGAATCGCTGCTCGGCCAGGGCGACATGCTGTTCCTGCCGCCGGGCACGGGCTACCCGCAGCGCGTGCACGGCGCGTTCGTCGCCGACGAGGAAGTGCACACCGTGGTCGAGTACCTGAAACAGTTCGGCGAGCCCGAATACGTCGAAGGCATTCTCGACGGCCCGGCTTCAGAAGGCGCGCCGCAGGACCTGTTCGGCGATTCGCCCGACGCCGAAGCCGATCCGCTCTACGACGAGGCGGTTGCATTCGTCGTGCGCACGCGGCGCGCGTCGATTTCGTCGGTTCAGCGGCAACTGCGCATCGGCTACAACCGTGCCGCGCGCCTCGTCGAGCAGATGGAAACCGCGGGCCTCGTCTCGCCGATGGGCATCAACGGCAGCCGCGAAGTGCTCGTGCCGGGCGGCCAGAGCGAGTGAAGAAGGCGCGCCACGCGCCTTCTTTCATCATCCCCACACGCGAGCTCGCGCGCGTTACTGCGCGACGAACTTGAAATCGACCGGCGAGCCGATATCGATGCGCTTCGGGTTCGGCTCGAGCAAGCCCGTCTGCTGATCGCGGCGGAACACGAAGGCAGTGTCGCTGTTCTGGTTGCCGACGATGAGCCACTGGCCGGTCGGATCGATCGCGAACTCGCGCGGCGCCTTGCCGAGGCTCGACTGGCGCCCCACGCGCCTCAGCTTGCCGCTGTCGCCATCGACGGCGAAGATCGAAATGTCGTTGGCGTCGCCGCGATTGGAAACGTAGAGGAACTTGCCGTCCGGCGAAAGATGCAGCGCCGCCGCGCCCTGCGTTCCCTTGAAGCCCGGTTCGGCGAGCTTCTCGACCTGCTCGAGCTGCATGCGCCCGTCGTGGTAGCCAAACACGGTCACCGTGGCGGTCAGTTCGCTCGCGAGATACGCGTGACGGCCGTCATTGCCGAAGATCAGGTGGCGCGGGCCGCTGCCTGCCTCTACGTCGGTGTAGCGCCACTCGGCCGGGCTCACGAGGCCGCGGCTGCCGTCCGGCGTGTAGAGATAAGTCCAGAGCTTGTCGGTGCCGAGATCCTGGGCGAAGAGGTAGTGCCCATCCGGCGAAAACACCGTGGAGTGCACATGCGCGTTGTCCTGGCGTCCCTTCACGGGGCCGCCGCCTTCGTGATGCACGGTGAGCACGGCCTCGCCCAGCTTGCCGTCCTGCTGCACGGGCAGGACCGCGAAGCTGCCGCCGGGGTCGGCCGCGACCGAGTAATTGGCCACGAAGAGATGGCGCCCGTCGGGCGAAAGGCTCAGGTAGCACGGATCGTTGCCCTGCGCCGTGACCTTGTTGAGGAACGTGAGCTGACCACTTGCGGCATCGAAGCCGAACGCGCTCACGTCGCCGCGCAGGCTCGCGGGACCGTTGTCGCCGGGCAGTTCGTTCACCGCGTAGACGAAGCGGTTGTCCTTGCTCACCGCGAGAAACGACGGATTCACGGTCTTCGCGACGCTCACTTGCTGCGCGTCGCCGGTCTGCGTATCGAAGCGGTAGACGTAGAGTCCCTCGCTTTTGCCACCCGTATACGTGCCGATGATGAGGTTGTAGACCCCGCCCGCAGACGCGGCCGTGGATGCGGATTGCGAAGTCGATTGCGCAACTGCGGGCGCCCCGGCGACGGAAGCCATGATGACAACACCTTTGATGAACTGGGTCAGGAGATGCGCGCTTCCGTGCGCCGTGCGACGCGGACGGGAACGGGCACATGAGCGGGAGGACGCGGGCACGGCGTTTGCAACGGCACGGCGAAGGAACATGTCGACCTCCTTTTTCTTGTCAATGCACTGGAGCGGGTCGGCAGTGACAGGGGCGTGCGCCGTGGTCCTGACCGCAAAGCCGGCCGTATTCGTCTGATGCATGGGATGCCGACCCAGTATAAGAGAGGTTGAGCGCGCCCGCCCCGCACGCGCACAGCGGCTCCCGGTCCGCATCGCCCATGCCCGCGGCGGCAGTCCAGACGCATCATCGAAGACAATTTCGGGCACCAACGAAGGGATCAACGTCGGGCATCGAAACCACGCGCCACAAGGGAGCCGTCATGAACATCCACGTCGCCATCGGGCCGCTCGCCGCGCTCATCGCAGGCAGTCTGATTCTCGCGGTGCCGCGCCTGCTCAACTACATCGTCGCGCTCTATCTGATCATCATCGGAATCATCGGGCTCTTCGGCGCGGGCGGCCATCTCTGACGCCATCCCGGACGTTTGTTGACGTGGACGAGCCAGGTATTTGCGTGTGCTGCCGCGCAAAACGCATTGCACAGGCAGCCCCGCTGCCACTACTCTTGTGCGTGCATGCCGCGATGCAGCGGCGCGCGGCTTATGTTTTCGAGCAACGCTGTCAATCTGCTTACCATGCCCGCACCCATTGAAGACTATGCATTGATCGGCGACGGCCACACGGCCGCGCTCGTTTCCCGCGCCGGATCCATCGACTGGCTTTGCTGGCCGCGCTTCGACTCCGGCGCGTGCTTTGCCGCCCTCCTCGGGACCGAGGAGAACGGCCGCTGGCTCATCGCGCCCGCGCAGCCCGAGAGCGGCGCCAAAGTCGAGATCAAGACCACGCGCCGCTATCGGGGCGATACGCTGATCCTCGAAACCGACTTCGAAACGCCCGAAGGCGCGGTGACGCTCATCGACTTCATGCCGCCCGGCAACGGCTGGTCCGAGCTCGTGCGCATCGTCGTGGGGCGGCGCGGCACCGTGCGCATGGAGAGCCAGTTCGTGTTGCGCTTCGACTACGGCTTCTCGGTGCCGTGGGTGAGCCGCCTCACCTACGAGAGCGGCATCAAGGCCACCGTGGGCCCGGACACGGTCGTGCTGCGCACGCCCGTCGATCTCCAGGGCGAGAACATGCACACCGTCGCGCAGTTCGACGTGAAGGAAGGCGAGCGCGTGCCGTTCTCGCTCTCCTATGCGGCCTCGCATCTGCGCCTGCCGCCGCCGCGCGACCCGTTCACGGCGCTCGCGCGCACCGAGAACTTCTGGACCGAATGGGCCTCGCGCAGCACCGTGGAGGGCCACTGGGCCGAACCGATCCGCCGTTCGCTCATCACGCTCAAGGCGCTTGCCTACGAACCTACGGGCGGCATCGTCGCGGCGCCCACCACGTCGCTGCCCGAGCAGTTGGGCGGCACGCGCAACTGGGACTACCGCTACTGCTGGCTGCGCGACGCGACCATCACGCTGCTCGCGATGATGCGCGGCGGCTACTACGACGAGGCGCGCGCCTGGCGCGCGTGGCTTGGCCGCGTGATGGCGGGCTCTCCCTCGCAATTGCAGATCATGTACGGCCTCGCGGGCGAGCGACGCCTGCCCGAATTCGAGCTCGACTGGCTGCCCGGCTACGAAGGCGCAAAGCCCGTGCGCGTGGGCAACAACGCCGTGGGCCAGCTGCAGCTCGACGTGTACGGCGAAGTGATGAATGCGCTGCACCTCGCGCGCGTGGGCGGCCTGCAAGCCGATGACACCGCATGGTCGATCCAGTGTGCGATGCTCGAGCACCTCGAGACGATCTGGACCGCGCCCGACGAGGGCATCTGGGAAACGCGCGGCGGCCGCCAGCATTTCACGTTCTCGAAGGTCATGGCGTGGGTTGCGTTCGACCGCGCCATCAGATCGGCGGAAAAATTCGGGCTGCCCGGGCCGATCGATCACTGGCGCGAACTGCGCGCGACGATCCACGCCACCATTTGCGAGCGCAGCTTCAACAAGGGTCTGAACTCCTTCACGCAGATCTATGGCGGCACCGATCTCGACGCCAGCCTGCTGCTCATGCCGCTGGTCGGCTTCCTGCCGGCTCAGGATCCGCGCATCGCGGGCACGGTCGCGGCGATCGAGCGCGACCTCATGTGCGAAGGTTTCGTGATGCGCTATCGCACCACCGATTTCAACGACGGGCTGCCGCCGGGCGAAGGCACCTTCCTCGCGTGCAGCTTCTGGATGGTCGACAACCTGGCCCTGCAAGGCCGCATGGATGACGCGCGCCGCATGTACGAGCGCCTGCTCTCGCTCGCCAACGACGTGGGATTGCTCGCCGAGGAATATGACCCCATTGCGGGGCGCCTCGTCGGCAACTTCCCGCAGGCGTTCTCGCACGTGGCGCTCGTGCATACGGGTCTGAACCTCATGCGGCACGAGCAGGACATGGCGAAGGAAACGGGACATCCCGTCGCCGACGGCGCGTCGGCCGAGCCAGCTGTTGCATCCGCGTCGTAATTGTTCGAAAGCGCCTGGATGTTTTCGCGCGCTGGGGTACACTAGAGTTGCTGCGTCGCACAATGACGGGGCCGGATAGTCTGACTGATTTGACCGAGCGACTGCCCGCGCCGCCTGGCAACGGGGCGAACGCGTGTGCCGCCTTGCAGCGCGCCTGCAGCCGATCACGGCCAGGCGCATGCGGGTCTGCCCGCGCTAAAGCCCCCCGGATGGCGGCCGATAAACAACCTGACTGAATCACTGACCGACCAACCCTAACCGGCCCGCATCTGCTCCGCGCCTCACCCGCGCGCGACCCGGGTGCGAACCGCCCCTTGAAGATGCCGGAGCGCCCATGCTCTATCAAATCCGTGAATTCCAGCGCGCTTTGCTGAG
>DATBXG010000761.1:0-4362 GCA_036514415.1 Paraburkholderia sp. | reverse complement strand
TCGCCGCGGCAAACCGCCGCTGGCGCCGAGCCCACTTCCCCCAACAATCCACCCAGGAGACACCCCATGGACGAGTCCATCCTGTCGCCGCGCGACTTCGACTCGCATCCCGCGTACGTTTATCCGCCGTACCGCTCGTCGGTCAAGCGCGGCCCCACGCTCCCGCTCATCCCCCTGAAGGAAAAGCTGCGCAACCAGCACGCGCCCGTATACGGCACCGACGACCTCGGCGCGCTCGATCACGATCTCACGCGCAACGCGGCGAAAAATGGCGCGCCGCTCGGCGAGCGCATCATCGTGACGGGCCGCGTGCTCGACGAAGGTGGCAAGCCGGTGCGCAACACGCTCGTCGAGATCTGGCAGGCCAACGCCGCCGGCCGCTATGTCCACAAGCAGGACCAGCACGACGCGCCGCTCGACCCCAACTTCCTCGGCGCGGGCCGCGCGATCACCGACAACGACGGCCGCTATCGCTTCCTCACGATCAAGCCGGGCGCGTATCCCTGGGGCAACCACCCGAACGCCTGGCGTCCGAATCACATCCACTTCTCGCTGTTCGGCGACTACTTCGGCTCGCGTCTCGTCACGCAGATGTATTTCCCCGGCGACCCGCTGCTCGCATTCGACCCGATCTACCAGGGCACGCCCGAGGACGCACGCGAGCGCATGATTTCGCGCTTCTCGCTCGATACCACCGAAGAAGGCTTCGCACTCGGCTACGAATTCGACATCGTGCTGCGCGGCCCGAACCAGACTCCCACGGAGCGTTGAACCATGGCACTCAAGGAAACGCCTTCGCAAACCGTCGGCCCGTACTTCGCCTACGGCCTGTGTCCGCAGCAATACAACTTCGATCTGAAGAGCCTCTTCACGGCAGACGTGGTCGCGCCTGAAACGCCGGGCGAGCACATCACGCTGATCGGCCGCGTGATCGACGGCGACGGCAACCCCGTGTTCGACGCGATGCTCGAGTTTTCGCAAGTCGACGCGAACGGCCGCTATCCGGCGTCGCGCGAAGCGATCGCGCAAAACGGCTTCCGCGGTTTTGCACGCGTGGGCACGGGCACGGATCCGCAGCACCGCTTCATCGTGCGCACCGTGAAGCCGGGCAGCGAGAACGCCGGAGAAGCGCCGCACCTGAACGTGATCGTGATGATGCGCGGGATGCTGACGCACACCTTCACGCGCATCTACTTCGAAGACGAGGCCGCCGCCAACGCCGCGGACCCGGTCCTCGCAGCCGTGCCCGCAGCGCGCCGCGACACGCTCATCGCGCGCCGCAGCGAGCAGGCCGGCAGCATCGTCTATACGTTCGACATCCGCATGCAGGGCGAACAGGAAACGGTGTTCTTCGATCTGTAATGCATCGCGGCGGGCGCAGGGGAATTCGCCTCGACTTTCACGGGCCTTTCATGAACGGACCCTATCATCGTCCCGCTGCGATCTGATCGCGGAACTCCGAGCTGTACCTTGCGAAGCCTGCCATGCGCAGGCTTTTTTTTGGCTGCTCGTTCGAAGCTCGCGGTGCGTTCAGCCGAGCGGCCGCACGCCGATCAGGATGCCATGCAGCCAGAAGGCGAACACGGCCCAGACCACAAGGCCGATCACGACGACGAGCCCATCGCGTGACGCCTGCCCCGGCGGGTAGACGACGCCGGCCTCGCGATCGCGCCGGTTCTCCATGCGCAATTCGATCAGCGCCCAAACGAGAAAAACCGCGAAGAGAATGATGTCGTTGAGCGTGCCGTTGGCGAGCAGATGCGCGAACGCCCACAGCGCAACGCCGCTCACGAATGGCTGGCCGAGCGCGCGCTTGATGTGATTGCCCGGCACATAGGCCGCCACGATCATGATGAACGCGATGGCGGTGAGGAGCGCCGTGACATGGGCCATCCAGAAAGGCGGCAGCCAGATCGGGACCGGGTAGCGGCGGGAATGGCCGTAACCGTAAACGATGAGCACGAAGCCCGCGATCGAGAGCGCCGCGAATGCGCCTCGCCAGGCACGCGGGCCGAAGCGTTCGATTTGCGCGGCGCGCCACGGGTCCGCCACGATGCGGATCGAATGAACGCCGATGAACATCACGAGGCCCAGCACGAGTATCGCCATGACAACCTCCCTGCCGCAGCAAGAACGCAATGGGCGAGATTGTCGCGCAGCTTGATCGCGCGGCCAACCGGCGCTTTCAAAAAAGCTGACTAATTTGCAACGCGCATACGCCGCCAATTGCCAGCAAAAAGACCACCAAAAAGCAATGCGTAAATCATTGCACGGCAAAAGCGGCGCGGTGATTACTACGCGCGATTAATACCCGGCTCGCGCCGAAAGGCATTTTAAAACCATGCTGAATAATACTGTGCGCCGCGGCAATGCGCGGGCTTTGCGGCTTGCGCCGCGAACGGTCGGGCAGTCGAACGGCAGCGCCAGCACGCTTTCACGCACCCACGCGCACCATCGCGGCTAGCAGCGAAAATGCTCGATATCCTGTCCAGCGTGCTTATAGCGCAACAGCCAGGCCGGCATTTCGCCCTCACCATTCCACGTATTCCCGTATGCGTCGCGGTACTTCGGTATTTTTTCGCTTTCGGCAATGGACGCTTCAAGCTCTTCGAGCGTAATACCGTACTCTTCCATGCGGCGTCGAATCCACACGATGAGCCGTTCGCGCGCCTCTCCATCGAGGTCGAACATCGATTAATTCCTCTCGCTTCGTCAAGGGCAAGGCGCCGATACTACGATCGGCATCGAATCGTCTTCCCTGAAAAGACAAAGGCTTCGCCGACACATTGCGAAGCCTTGCTGCACTGATGAGGCGACCCGGGTGTGGAACCCATGGCCGGTTCGGAGGGGATCTGTGGTCCGCGACTCCGCTCGCCAGAATGCGTCGCTACAGGTGAGCGAACGTTTGCTGCAAGCGGAACCGATGATACCTTGCGCGCGCGGCACAGATCAAGCGGTTTTAAGGCGGAGCGGGCCTTTGCGGCCCGCCCCCCGCCGCTGTCAGCGCGAACCGGTCGAGCTTGCTGCCCGCCGATCCGCCGCCGGTTTCCGATCAGCAACATTCGCGCCGCCCTGACCGCGTGCGAGCACCGGCGCCAGCGCCGCGCCCGTATGACTCGCCGGCACCTTCGCGAGCGCTTCGGGATCGGCGGCGGCGACGATGGTGCCGCCGCCCACGCCGCCTTCGGGCCCGAGGTCGATGATCCAGTCGGCCTCGGCGATCACGTCGAGGTCGTGCTCGATCACGACGACGCTGTGCCCCGCATCGGCCAGCCTGTGCAGCACGCTGATGAGGCGCGCCACATCGGCCATGTGCAGGCCGACGGTGGGCTCGTCGAGCACGTAGAGCGTGTGCGGCGCCTTCTGCCCGCGCCGGGTGATGTCGTCACGCACCTTGGAAAGCTCGGTCACGAGCTTGATGCGCTGCGCCTCGCCGCCCGAGAGCGTGGGCGAAGGCTGGCCCAGCGTGAGATAGCCGAGACCCACGTCCTTCATGAGCTGCAGCGGATGCGAAATGCTCGTGATCGACCCGAAGAACTCCACCGCCTCGTCGATCTCCATCGTCAGCACGTCGCCGATGTTCCGGCCACGCCACGTCACGGCCAGCGTTTCCGGGTTGAAGCGCTGGCCATGACACACGTCGCACGGCACCTTCACGTCGGGCAGGAAGCTCATGCCGATGGTGCGCACGCCCTGGCCTTCGCACGCGGGACAGCGTCCGTCGCCGGTATTGAACGAGAAACGCGACGCGCTATAGCCGCGGGCACGCGCCTCGAGCGTATCGGCGAAAAGGCGGCGGATCGCGTCCCACACGCCGATATAGGTCGCGGGGCACGAGCGCGGCGTTTTTCCGATCGGCGTCTGGTCGACTTCGAGCACGCGGTCGATGCTTTCCCATCCGCTGATCGAATCGCAACCTTGCCACACATGCGCAACGTCGAGCTTCGGCTTGGCGCTCGTGCGCGCGAGCACGCTCGAACGGCGTTCCGCCGCGCTCGGCGCTTTCTCCTTCACCGCCTTGCGCGCGCGGCGCTCGGCAGGCGAAGACAGCACCGAACGCCCCACGGCGTCGAGCAGATTGGAAAGCAGCACGTCGCGCGCGAGCGTGGACTTGCCGGAGCCGCTCACGCCCGTAATCGCCACGAGACGTCCGAGCGGAATCTGCGCGGTGACGTTGCGCAGATTGTGCAGCTTGCCGCCGTGCACGGTGAGCCACTGACCCGGCACCGCCTCGCGTCCCGCGCGCGCAGGACGCACTTCGCGGCGCGGCTGCAGCGGGTGCTGGATCGGCTGCGCGAGATAGCGGCCCGTGAGCGAATCGGCCTGCGCCGCGAGATCGGCCACGCTGCCCTGCGCGACCAC
>DATBXG010000760.1:0-3689 GCA_036514415.1 Paraburkholderia sp. | reverse complement strand
TGCGCAAGCCGAAGGCGAGCGCAAGGCGCGTCCGGGCGCAGCCGCGGCATCGGCGGAAGGCAGCTCGATTCGCGTGGGCGTGGAAAAGGTCGACCAGCTCATCAACCTCGTGGGCGAACTGGTGATTACGCAGGCGATGCTCGCGGAAACCACGAGCACGTTTGACCCGGCGCTCCACGACCGCCTCTACAACGGCATGGCGCAGCTCGAGCGCAACGCGCGCGATCTGCAGGAAGCGGTGATGTCGATCCGCATGATGCCGATGGACTATGTCTTCAGCCGCTTCCCGCGCCTCGTGCGCGATCTCGCTGCGAAGCTCGGAAAGCAAGTCGAGCTTGTCACCTTCGGTCAGGCGACCGAACTCGACAAGAGCCTCATCGAGCGCATCATCGACCCGCTCACGCACCTCGTGCGCAATTCGCTCGACCACGGCATCGAAACCGTGGAAGCGCGCCGCGCCGCGGGCAAGGACGGCACGGGCCAGCTCGTGCTCTCCGCCGCGCACCATGGCGGCAACATCGTGATCGAGGTGAGCGACGACGGCGCGGGCCTGCGCCGCGACAAGATTCTCGCCAAGGCAATCAAGCAGGGCATGCAGGTCAGCGACAGCATGTCCGACGACGAAGTCTGGAACCTCATCTTCCTGCCGGGCTTCTCGACCGCCGAGCAGGTGACCGACGTGTCGGGCCGCGGCGTCGGCATGGACGTGGTGAAGCGCAACATCCAGGCGATGGGCGGCCACGTCGAGATCACCTCGCACGCGGGCAAGGGCAGCACCACGCGCATCGTGTTGCCGCTCACGCTGGCGATCCTCGACGGCATGTCGGTGAAGGTCGGCGAAGAAATCTTCATCCTGCCGCTGAACTTCGTGATGGAGTCGCTGCAGCCGCGCCACGAAGACATCTACACGGTCACCAACGGCGACCGCGTGGTGCGCGTGCGCGGCGAGTATCTCCCGCTCGTCGCGCTCCACAAGGCGTTCAACGTGGAAGGCGCGCGCACGGACCCGACCCAGGGCATCGTCACCATCATGGAAACCGAGGGACGCCGCTTCGCCATGCTGATCGACGAGCTGGTCGGCCAACAGCAGGTCGTGGTGAAGAACCTCGAAACGAACTACCGCAAGGTGCACGGCATTTCGGCGGCGACCATTCTCGGCGACGGCAGCGTCGCGCTGATCGTCGACGTGGCTGCGCTCAATCGCGAGACGCGAGCCACGCACGGGGTAAGCGCCAGCGCAAATTCGGGCGCGTTCGCCGAATTCGCGTGATCAAAGTGAAGTCCGGACGCACTCAACTATCCAACTCCCAACCGTTCAGGGGCTAACGTGGCAGAAGTCCAATCGATTCAAGGCGGCGGCGCGCACGGCGCGGCGCTTGCCGGCGCGCAACGCCGCGACGCGCAGCAGGCCGACGCAGGCGGTCAGGAATTCCTCGTCTTCACCCTCGGCGCGGAAGAGTACGGCATCGACATCCTCAAGGTGCAGGAAATCCGCGGCTACGACAGCGTGACGCGCATCGCGAACGCGCCCGATTTCATCAAGGGCGTGATCAACCTGCGCGGCATCATCGTGCCGATCGTCGATATGCGCATCAAGTTCCATCTGGGTCGCGTCGAGTACGACCACCAGACGGTCGTCATCATCCTGAACGTCGCGCACCGCGTGGTCGGCATGGTGGTGGACGGCGTCTCGGACGTGCTCACGCTGCAGATGGAGCAGATCATGCCCGCGCCCGAGTTCGGCGCGACGCTCACGACCGAGTACCTCACGGGCCTCGGCACCGTGGAAGGCCGCATGCTGATCCTGATGGACATCGAAAAACTGATGACGAGCCGCGAAATGGCTCTGATCGAGGCGCTGGTCTAACGCGCCGAGAGAAAAAACCGGGGGGCCGCGAGGCCAGAGTGAGAGAGAGCGGAAAGCCGCCGCCGAAGAGCGGCAAGCCGCCTTCATGCTCGCACGCTTCGTGTGAGGCCTGAGGCGTTGCCGCGCCCGGCCCGATAGCCCGACCCGTTTCGCACAGGACAGGAGCAAACGAGATGCTGCAAAGATGGTCGATCCGCACGACGCTCACGGGCGTCGGGGTCATTCTGGTTGCGCTGACCGTGCTGGTCGGCGCGCTCGGGCTCGTCGCGCTCGGCCGTGCGAGCGATGCGTTCACCGAGATCGTGCGAGGCGATCTCGTCGCGATGCATACGCTCAACGATGCGTCGTCGTATCTGCTGCGCACGCGCGTCGCGATCGACCGCGCCAGCGCGCTCACGGCGGCAGGCCAGGCCGACGACGCGAAGAAGGTGCTCGATCGCGCCCAGCAATTGCTTGGGAAGTCCAACGAAGCATGGCAGGCCTTCCAGGCCGCGCCGAAGGGCGGTCTCGACGCCGCCACGCTCGACGTGCTCGCGGCCAAACGCGCCGCGCTCATGCAGGACGGCGTGCAGCCCGAATTCGCGGCCCTTCGCGCAAACGATCAACCGGCCTATCACGCGATCGCCGACACGAAGATCAGCCCGATGTTCGTCGACTACGACAACGTCGCAGGACCGCTTGCCCAGGCATTGCAGGACGGCGCGCAGGCCCGTGAGGTCGCCGCGAGCGAGAAGATCGCCGTGATGCGCATCGCGATCGGCGTGGTGATCGCGATCGCGCTCGTGCTCGTGGTGGCGATCCGCTTCGCCATGCGCGGCCTCATCGTGCAGCCGCTCGAGGACGCCGTGTCGTGCTTCGAGCGCATCGCCCAGGGCGACCTCTCGCAGCCGGTCGTGGTCCACAGCAACAACGAAATCGGGCGTCTGTTCGGCGGCATCAAGCGCATGCAGGAAAGCCTCGTCACGCTGGTGAGCGCGGTGAACACGGGCGCGAGCTCGATCGATGTGGGCGCGCGCGAAATCGCGATGGGCAACACCGACCTCTCGCAGCGCACCGAGCAGCAGGCCGCGTCGCTGCAGGAAACGGCGTCGAGCATGGAGCAGCTCACTGGCACCGTGCGCCAGAACGCCGAGAACGCGCGCCAGGCGAGCCAGCTCGCGGTGAACGCCTCGGACATCGCGACGCGCGGCGGCGAGGTGGTCGGCGAAGTCGTGAGCACGATGCAGGACATCGCCGGGAGTTCGGCGAAGGTCGTGGACATCATCAGTGTGATCGAAGGCATCGCGTTCCAGACCAACATCCTCGCGCTCAACGCGGCCGTGGAAGCGGCGCGCGCCGGCGAGCAGGGCCGCGGCTTCGCGGTCGTGGCAGGCGAAGTGCGCAGCCTCGCGCAGCGCAGCGCGAGCGCGGCGAAGGAAATCAAGGAACTCATCAACGACTCGGCGCAGAAGGTGCAAAGCGGTTCGCAGCTCGTGGGCCGCGCCGGCTCGACGATGGAAGAAATCCTTCAGGCCGTGCGTCGCGTGACCGACATCATGGGTGAGATCAGCGCCGCGTCCGAGGAGCAGTCGGGCGGCATCGAGCAGGTCAACCGCGCGGTCACGCAGATGGACACGGTCACGCAGCAGAACGCTGCGCTCGTCGAACAGGCAGCCGCTGCCGCGGCGTCGCTCGAAGAGCAGACGCGCCAGCTGCAGAGCGTGCTCGGCACGTGGCGCACGGGCGGCGCGCAGGCGCGCAGCGCGAGTGCCGGCCCGGCTCGCGTGACGCCGGCCGCGCCGGTTGCCGTGAAACGGACGACGCCGTCGTCGGCTTCGGCGGG
>DATBXG010000759.1:0-3014 GCA_036514415.1 Paraburkholderia sp. | reverse complement strand
GCCGTGACGGCCCGCGCCAGCCGCGAAGCGCGCCGCGTGCGCGAGCCCTTCCTCGATCACCGCGCGATAGCCGTGCGCGCCTTCGCGGCGCAGCGCCTCGGCCATATCGGGCAGCTCGCTGTGTTCGAGCGCGGAGCGGCGGTCCGCGAGCAGCGCAGCCTGCGGAAAGGCCGCGAGCTGCGCTGCGAGCTGCTCGGCTGCCTCGCGCGCGCCGCCTTTGGCGACCACGCGATTGGCGAGTCCGAATGCGAGCGCTTCCTGCGCATCGACGGCGCGCCCGGTGAGGATCAGATCGAGCGCGCGCGAAAGGCCGATCAGCCGGGGCAGGCGCACCGTGCCGCCGTCGATGAGCGGCACGCCCACGCGGCGGCAGAACACGCCGAGCACCGCGTCTTCTTCGACGATGCGCAGATCGCACAGCAACGCTAGCTCGAGCCCGCCCGCAACGGCATAGCCCGCGACCGCGGCGATCACGGGCTTGCTGAGCGACATGCGTGTGGGGCCGAGCGGGCCAGGGCCGCTGCCGTCTGCGCGGATTTCGTTGCGGCGTTCGGGGTCGGCGAGCGCCGTGAGGTCCGCGCCCGCGCAGAAGGTGCCGCCCGCGCCGTACAACACGCCAGCGAGCCATTCGGAATGGCTTTCGAAGCGCGTAAAGGCGGCCGCCAGCGCATTCGCAACGGGCCTGTCGATGGCGTTGCGCTGCGCCGGACGATCGAGCACGAGCGTTGCTACCCGTTCTCGCGCTTCGATGCGCACGTGCTCGCCGAAGGTTTCGATGGTCACGGACATCTCCTCGATGCGCCCTGCATTCGTCATGAAAATTTCACGGTCCATCCGTAGCTTAGGCCGGTTTTAATCTGGTGAACCGCGTTTTCACAACGCATGCATGCAATCGACGTCCATGTTCCGCCTCACATCCGTTTCGGATTCCTCGCCGTCTCCTGCCTGTGGACCTTTCTGGACCGTCCCGCTGCCCGACCACGACGCGTACGACCATGTGCGCCTCAAACGCGTCTTCACAACCGACGGCACGCGCCATGAAGTCGTGATCGTCGATCTGCACAGACTGCTCGTCTGCGCCGACCGCGACGACACCGACTACGTCCTCAAGCCCGTCGACGACTGGCATAGCGGCAAGGTGCGCGGCATTCGCGAATTTCTCGATCCCGACAACGAGCGCGTGCCGCAGATGCCTTACGTGACGATCTGCAAACGCCGCACGACAGGGCTGGCCGGCTGGCTCGGCCTCGCGCACGAAGGCGTGGTGGCGTTTCGCAATGGCCAGCATCGGGCGCGCTACCTCGCGTGGGCGGGGGCGTTGTGGCTGCCCGTGGAAGTGCACGAGCGGGAAGCCGCGCTGCTGCGCGAACTGTGCGGAGCGGGCGAGGGCACGATGACTCTGGACGACGGGAACGCGCCCCCGTTCTGATGCGCCCTCGCGCGCGAGCGGCATGTTCGCTAACGCCCGAGTGTAGTCACCGGGCGCACGTATCGAACGCAGGTATCGCGCGCAAGCATCGCGCGCGGACGTTGTGTGCTCACGCGACGCTCAGCGGCCGGATGGGCGAGCCGATCGCACCCGCTTGCAAGGACGATGGCGTCGCATTCGCAGCAGCTGAGGTGCACGCATGTTCGAAGTGCTCGACCGTATAGTCGACGAAGCGGCGTGTCTTCACAGGCAGGTACTGGCGGCTCGGATAGACGATGCACAGGCGCGTGTCGGGGTCGTCGATCTCGTAATCGGGCAGGAGCCTGCGCAACGTGCCGGCGGCGAAGTCGTCGGCGACGAGCGGCGCGGGCACGATCGCCACGCCCATGCCGGCCAGTGCGGCGAGCCGCACCATCAGCATGTTGTTGACGGCGTAGCCGGGCTGCAGCGTGACCTGTTGGGCACGCTCGCCGGGCTTCGCGAATTGCCACGTCGCGCTGCGTTCCTCGGGAGGCAGCGCGACCGCCGCGCACTGCGCGAGCTGGTCAGGCGTATGCGGCTCGCCGTGCTCGGCGAGCCACGCGGGAGCTGCGCAGGGGACGAACGTCGTGGTGCCGAGCGCGCGCTCCACGCACTCGCCGTTGCGTGCGGGCGTGGCGCCGACGATGCCCACGTCGAAGCCGTCTTCCACTAGATCCACGTGCCGCTCCGCGAGCGTGAGCCGCACGTTTACGCGCGGATACAGCCGCCGGTAACCGTCGATGAGCGGCGTGAGCGTGGCGAGCGAGAGCGCGCCCGCGGCCACCACGCGCAGCGTGCCGCTTGGCTCGCTTTCCGTGTGCGCCAGTGAGCGCTCCAGATGATCGAGTTCCTCCAGCACGCAACGACAGCCTTCGAGGTAACGCAGGCCTGCTTCGGTGAGCGCGAGATTGCGCGTAGTGCGATTGATGAGGCGTGTATTCAGGTGCGCCTCGAGCATCGCGACGGAGCGCGTGACGAGCGCGTTGGAGACGTCGAGCTGCTGCGCGGCGCGACGAAAGCTCTCGGTTTCCGCAACCCTGACGAAGACGCGCATGGCGTGGATCTGGTTCATGTGTAGCCTCGTATGCTCGGTGCATGGACCGGTTGAGGGGCACTGCAACTGCTGGCGAAGTAGAGGAACGAAGCGGTGTGTCGCGTTGTTCTGGCCAATGTGCCTCGAATGGACGACTGCGGGAATCTAACAAAAATAATATTGACAGTTGTTGAGAATTACAATATCTATCTCAACACACGGCAGCATTTCTTACTTGTAAAAGATCCAATACGCAACCGGCATGTATTGAGTGAAGAATGCGTTGTGCGATTTTGTCACTATCAAGCATTTGTGCATTGCGGATAACGTGTTTGCGCAATTCATGCAAGCAGCGGATAGCGGTCAAGTCTGTCAGATTCATGACTGGATTGAGCTTTGCCTGCGGCACATTGTGAGTCATTGTGACCTGTGAATTCATCGCCATTCACGAGTCGGTAATAAGCGCGCATTGATTCTTTTGCTGTGTGAAAGAATTGTTGCATATGGGGAAAATAACGACCGGCATTAGCG
>DATBXG010000758.1:0-4871 GCA_036514415.1 Paraburkholderia sp. | reverse complement strand
TGCCGCCGTCGCGCACAGTCTGGTCGATGGTGATTCTGCTGTCGCTCGGCGGCGTATTCGAGTTTTACGACCTCTTCTTCACGGGCTATGTCGCGCCTGGCATGGTGCATTCGGGTCTTTTTACACCGGAATCGCTCGGCTTCTTTTCCGCACTCGGGCCGCTCAAGGTGGCCGGCTTCGGCACCTTCGTGTTCTCGACCTTCGCCGGGCTGTGGGTCGGCGCGCTCGCATTCGGCCAGGTCGCCGACCGGTTCGGCCGGCGCATCATCTTCACGTGGTCGCTGATCTGGTACATCGTCTGCACGGCGATCATGGCGTTTCAGACGAGCGGCCAGGCGCTCAATATCTGGCGCTTCATTGCCGGCATCGGCATTGGCATCGAACTCGTGACCATCGACACGTACATCTCAGAGCTGATCCCGAGCGGCGAGCGCGGCCGCGCCTATGCGGTCAACCAGTTCATCACGTTCAGCGTGGTGCCGGTGGTCGCGTTTCTCGCCTATATCCTCAAGGACTCCCATCCTATTGGCCTCGACTACTGGCGCGTGGTGATCCTGATCGGCTCGGTAGGCGCGGTGGTGGTGTGGTTCCTGCGCCGGAGCATTCCCGAAAGCCCGCGCTGGCTCGCGCGCAACGACCGTGTGGAAGAAGCCGAACAGATCGTGTCCGACATCGAGCGCCGCGTAGTGGCCGAAACGGGCACGGCCTTGCCGCCGCTCGGGGCGATCTCGCTCGAAAAGGCGGGGCGCGGCTCGCTCGGCGAAGTGCTGCGTGCGCCTTATCTGCGGCGCACGGTGATTCTGTCGATCTTCAACATGGCGCAGGTGATCGGCTTTTACGGCTTCGCCGCGTGGGTGCCGACGCTGCTGATCGCGCGCGGCGTACACATCACGCAGAGTCTCGCCTACGCGTTCGTGATCGCCATCGCCAATCCGTTCGGGCCGCTGCTCGGCGTGTGGTTTGCGGACAAGTTCGAGCGCAAGACGCAGATCGTCGGCGGCCTGCTCATCATGGCCGTGGTCATCTCGCTGTTCGCGCAGGCCACGCAGCCGTGGGTCCTGATCGTGCTAGGCGTGTTCTTCACGCTCGCCTCGAACGTGATGTCGTACGCCTATCACGGCTATCAGGCCGAGCTCTACCCCACGCGCATCCGGGCGCGCGCCGTGGGCTTCGTGTACTCGTGGAGCCGTATTGCCGCCGCGTTCGCAGGGCTCGCCATTGGCATCCTGCTGCATCATTACGGTGTGCCTGGCGTTGCGGTGTTTATCGGCGCTTCGATGCTCGTGGGCATCGTGATGATTCTGCTCGGGCCTGTCACACGCGGGCTCTCGCTCGAAGCCATCAGCCATTGAGCGGCACGCGCGGCGCCGCCGTGAGATCTGCTGGTCAGAACAGCACGTGTGACTTGACGATCATTTGCGCCGCCGCGGCCAGCACGCATACGAGCACGACAATGCGAAACGCGAGCGGATGCAGGTTGTCGCGCAATGGACGGATGAGCAGCATGCCCGCGATGGCGGGCAGGCTGGCCACCGCCGAAATCGCGAGGTCGACGAGATTGGCATGCGCGCCGTGGCTGAACGTCGTGATGAGCGTGATGACTGACACGACGAGAATGATCGCAATCTGCTTCGTGAAGGCGCGGCCCGTCGCGCCCGATGCGATCAGGTACATGGCGAGCAACGGCCCCGGCACTGCGGCGATGCTCTCCATGAGCGCCGCCCCGAAACCCAGCGCGAAACCCACGGGCCTGACGAGCGCGGGCGGGAGTTTGAAGCGCGGCGAGACGAGCAGCAGCACGGCCGCCACGATCAACGCCACGCCCGAGGCCGCCTGGGCATGATGCGGCTCCAGCGCGATCAGCACCGAAACCCCGATTACATTGCCGATCACCGTGCCGATCAGCGGCGCCGCAATATTGCGCAAGGTCGGCAACATTTCGCCCCCCTCGAGCGCCTGCGGAATATTGCCGAGGATGATCGGCATGGAAAGCAGAAGCACCGCTTCCTTGACCGGCAGAAAATGCGTGACGATGGGCATGGCGACGAGCGGCACGCCAATGCCGGTCACGCCCTTCACCATGCCGCCGAGCACGAGCGCGAGCGCAATGCCGAGCAGTTGCAATACGTCGAGCGACTGCAGAAGCGGTGCGAGTAAGCCCGAGGAAAAAGAAAGGCCGGACATCGGTCAGAAAATATGGGAAATGGGCGCGCCTGGTTTCGCGCCGCTCATGTGAAAGTGGCCGCGGACGTCGAATCGACGGCGCGGCCACCTGTTCGCAAGCGATTCTCGCCTGAGTGACTTTTTGGGCGGCTTTTTTAAGCAGCCGTTGCAGCTTGCGCGGACGTTGCGGCGGCTTTTCGGCCAGCCGCTTTACGCGCCGCCTTTTTTGCGGGCGCGGCCTTGGCGCGCTTCCCAGCGGTCTTGTTCAGCGCCGCCGAACTGGCGCGCGTTTTCCGTGCGGCCTTCGCAGCGACCTTGCGGCCTGCCGGTTTTGCGGCCGCCGCGCCATTTGCTGTGCTGCTGCCGTCGATCAGGAATTTCGAACGGTCTTTCACGTCGCGAATCCATGCCGGCGCGCGGCCGCGTCCCGTCCAGGTTGCGCCCGTTTTCGGATCGGCGTATTTCGCCGCAACCGCGCGCTTCGTAGCGGTTTTGGCGCTCGCGCCCGGCTTGCGGCCGCGCTTCTTGCCGACGAAGCTCTCGATGTCGGCCACGCTCAGGCCATGCTTGGCCATCAGATCGCGAATTTTCGTGAGACCGGCCGACGTTTGCTTGTGCACGATCGATTCGGCCTGCTTTTGCAGCTTTGCGATCTTCGATTGAATTGCATCCAGGGTGACCATTCACACCTCCTTATTGACGGTTTTTACGGACACCCTTCATACAACATTGGCAGATCGAAACGATCTTGTTTGCCCGGGGCGTCGCGAAAGGCAAGGTGATTATGAAGTCAAATCACGCATGCTGGCAATTTTAAACGATTGATTGGGACTAAAAAACACATTTTCCTGATCAGATCATTGATTCTCTCGCAAACAAAGCTGCCGCGAATTCTCACTGCGCGACATTCTCACCGCTACTCCGCTACGCCGCGGCGCTGGCGCGCTGCAATTCAACCACATTGACCCGTGCGCCAAATACCTCGCGAATCAAAGGCAAAAGATGATCGTGGTGCGTGAGGAACAACACCTGGGTTTTCGCTGAAAGATTCTGTAACGCCTCGAACCCGGCCTTTGCGCGCTCATCGTCGAAATTGATGAAGAGATCGTCGGCGACGAATGGCAGCGCCGCCTTGCTCGCCAGCTGCAGTTCGAGCGCCGCGATGCGCAGCGCGAGAAAAAGCTGGTCGCGCGTGCCTTCGCTCATTCCGCTCACCTCCACGGTCTTGCCATTGCCGCGCCGCGCGTGCAATGCAGGCGGATTGCGTTCGGTATCGACCACGAGCCGCGCGAAATCGCCAAGCGTGAGTCCGCTGAATATTTCTCCGGCGCGACGCAGCATCGGCCCCTGCTTCTGGTCGCGATATCGATCCGTTGCCCATTTGAGCAGACGGCTCGCGGTCGCGGCTTCGAGATATTGCTCCGCGGCTTCGCCCATTGCGCTCAGCGCTTCCTGGCGCTTTGCCTCCGCGAGCGCGGCATTGGCCTGGCCGTTGATCGCGTCGAACGCCTGCGCGGCCGTCACTTGTTGCTGCAGGCACTCGCTCAGCGCTCGGCCCGCCGCTTCGAGTTGCTGCTTCACGGCTGCGAAAAGCGCGGGCACCTCGGTCATGGGCTGCTGCGCGATCTCCGCCGCGATGGCTTCCTGCGAAAGGCCGTCGCCTTCGCGCACGAGCATGTCCCGCGCCGCGGAAATTGCATTCGACAACGCGCGGCGCGCATCCGAGCGCTCGGCGAGCGGTAACGCCGCGTCGATCTCGTTCACGCCCGCGAGCCTCAGGATGGGCTCGATGCGCGCCTGCGCGCCCGCCACTGCCGCAACGGCGTCGGCCACGCGTGTGCGCGCGACCTGCACGTCGGCGTCGGCCTGGGCGAGCGATTTCGCCGTCTCGCGCGCTTGCGCGAGCCTCGCCGCAAGCTGGCGCGCCACGTCGATGCCGTCACTCGAAGCGGGTTGCTCCGGTGCGAGCACCCCGGCAAGACGCCGCGCGTCGGCTTCGAGCGTCTGCAATTGCGCGCGGATTGCGCGAATGCGATTGCGCGGTGCTTCGGCGTCCGAAAATGCGGCCGCAATGGTATTCGCGAGTTCGACTGCGCCTTCCGCCGCTGCGAGCGTCGCCGCCCGCGTGCCGAGGTTCGCTTGCGCGAGCGCCTCGCGCCATTGCGTCTGCCACTTTGCGTAGGCATCCTGCTCGATCGCCAGCCGGGATTGCGCGGATTCGTTCGCGCGGTCGGCATCGCGCAACTGCGCTTCCAGACTCTCGCGCTGCGCGGCGCGCTTTTGCGCCGACTGTTCGACGGCTTCGGCCGCGCCGATCAACGTCGTCAGCGCATCGCCTTCATTCGCTTGCGCAACTGGCTGCAGTGCTTCGAGCAACGCCGCGTGCGCGGCGACGCGTGCGGCACGGCGCGCTTCGAGTTCGCTCGCGCGGCGCTCGCGTTCGCTCTGCGCGGCGAGCGCCGCTTCGCGATTGGCGAGCCACGCACCCATGTCGGCAAGCGGCATGCCGGGCAGTTGCGCGGCGCTCGCGGTTTGCGTCCATGACTCGCTAAAGGTGTCGAGTTCCCGCTCGCGCTCGTTCAAGGCCGCAAGCTTGCGCTGCGAGTTCGCACGCGACGCTTCGAGTTGCTGACGCAGATTCTGTAACGTAGCCGCTGCCTGCGAAGTGCCGAGTTGCGCGTCGACGAGTTCGTCGGCAAGCCGGATCG
>DATBXG010000757.1:0-5707 GCA_036514415.1 Paraburkholderia sp. | reverse complement strand
GACGGTCTTCTCGTACACGCTGTCGTGCACGAACAGACGCCGCAGCGTCGTGCAGCGCTGACCCGCCGTGCCGACCGCCGAGAACAGGATGCCGCGCAGCGCGAGTTCGAGGTCGGCGGTCGCGGAGATGATGCCCGCATTGTTGCCGCCCAGTTCGAGCAGCGAGCGGCCGAAGCGGCGCGCAACCTCCACGCCGACCGTGCGGCCCATTTCCGTGCTGCCCGTTGCGCTCACGATGCTCGAGCGCGGATCCGCCACGAGTTTCGCCCCCACTTCGCGGCCACCGATGACGAGGCTCGTGAGGCCTTCGGGCGCATCGCCGAATTCCTTCAGCACGTCCTGCATAAGCTTGTTGACGGCGAGCGCGGTAAGCGGCGTTTTTTCCGAGGGCTTCCACACAACGGCGTTGCCGCACACGAGCGCGAGCGCCGCGTTCCACGACCACACGGCAACCGGAAAGTTGAAAGCGGAAATCACGGTACACACGCCCATCGGATGCCACGATTCGGCCATGCGGTGGCCGGGACGCTCCGAAGCAATGGTCAGACCGTAAAGCTGACGCGAGAGGCCGACGGCGAAATCGCAGATGTCGATCATTTCCTGCACTTCGCCCAAGCCTTCCTGGAAGATCTTGCCGGTTTCCAGCGAGACGAGGCTGCCGAGCGCGCGCTTCTGTTCGCGCAGCTTGTTGCCGAGCAGGCGCACGAGTTCGCCGCGGCGCGGCGCCGGCACGTTGCGCCAGGTCTTGAACGCCTCCTGCGCCTTCGCGAGCACGGCGTCCACGTCGACCGCCGACTGGCTCGCCACGCGGCCGATCAGCTCGCCGTTGATCGGCGAATGCACGGCGATGTCGCCCGCTTCCGCGAGCTGGGAAATACCGAGATCCGAGAGGATGGTCGAGGCTTTCATAGGTACAATCCCTTAAAAAATTTCCGATACGAAACATTGCTACTTTAGGAAACTATACACGCGCAATTTTGCGCCGACAACACGAAAATCATCGGGCATTTCAGGATGCTACGCGCATTGCTTCTGCCCGGCTCCAGCCCGCCTTTCCACGACGAAAAGCACATGCGCCCGCGGCGCGGGCGCATTATGGATTTCCTATTGGAAACAATGTCGGGGGTGCCTCGAGAAGCGGCCCCCGCCAGGGCGCGCACCGGGTTCCCGAGGTCAGTCCGCGGTGCGCGTCGTGACCGGCACCCACGCCACGTTCCTGACCTGGTAGAGCGTCGAACTCGGGCCCTTCAGATCGCCCTGCGCGGTGAAGGCGATCTTGCCCGTAATGCCGTCATAGCTCGTGGCCTTCAGCGCGGCGTTGAACTGGGCCGGGCTCGCGGAGCCCGCCTTCTCCATCGCTGTGATGGCAACCCAAGTCGCGTCATAGGCGAACGGCGCATAGGCGAGCATGTCGATGCCGTACTTCTGCTTGAACTTCACCGCGAAGTCCTTGCCCTTGGGCAGCGTGTCGAGCGGCTGGCCGTATTCCCACACCGAAGCGCCGTCGGCGGACTCGCCGGCGAGCTTGATGAAGTTCGCATCCATGACGCCGCCGCCCGCGAGGAACTGCGCCTTCAGGCCAAGCTGGCGCATGCGCTTGACGATCATGGCCGCCTGCGCGTCGAGGCCGCCAAAGAACACGAGATCCGGATTTGTGCGCTTGATGCTCGTGAGCTGGGCGCTGAAATCGACGGCCTTGTCGTTCGTGAACTCGCGCGCGACGATCGTGCCGCCGCCCGCCTTCACGGCCTTCTCGAACTCGTCGGCTTCGCCCTGGCCGAAGGCCGTGCGGTCGTCGATGATGGCAATGCGCTTCGCCTTCGTCACCGTCGCCGCATAGTTGCCTGCGTTGCCCGCGTTCTGCGAGTCGGTTGCGATCACGCGGAAGACGGTCGGGAGGCCAGCCTGCGTGATGGCCGGATTGGTCGCGGCCGGCGTGATCATCGGAATACCCGCCTTCGCGTAGATCTTCGAGGCCGGCAGCGTCGTGCCCGAATTGAAGTGGCCGATCACCACGGCCACGTTGTCGTCCACGAGCTGCTGCGCGACCTGCACGCCGATGCGCGGGTCGCTCTGGTCATCCTGCGAATCGATCACGAACTTGACCGGCTTGCCGCCGATGGTGGGATGCTTCGCGTTGGCTTCGTCCACGGCGAGACGCACGCCGTTCTCGATATCTTTGCCATACGCTGCGCCACCGCCCGTGAGCGGGCTGGCCACGCCGATCTTCACGACCACTTCCTGCGCGCTCACCGCGCCGGCAACCAACATCAACGACGCTGCGATCGCGCAGCCACGACGAGAAGCGAGGAAACGGGGATGCATACGATATTCCTTCGGTATCAGGAGTCGGCACTCGATGCGTCCGGAGGGTCGCGCGGACCTTCGGCGCACAGGATTCGTCTCTCGCCGCGCGCTGCACAGAGGCGGGAGGCAAGCGGATTGTCGGCAGCCGTTTGAAGGGCATCAAACGAAATCTAATCACCATGTGATGCACTTTTCTCATCAAGCCCGCACTCGCTGGGAGTACGCTGAGGCGAGGCGCCGCCCCGCAGGCATTGGGGGATACCCTGTTGCGCCGATATGCCCGATTGTGCGTGCACCTCATGCACGAGCGGATCGGACGAACTCCACGCCTTGCGCCATCGAGGTTCGCGTCAGAACTCATCAACTCTTGTTCTCTCCATTTACTTCGCAATGCTATTTATCCGCGGTGCGGAACGGGCAAACGCCGCTCGATACGCAAATGTTATGATCGGAAACACAGAGTAAGATACGAACAACTCGCGAACACCCCCGACTTCCCGCATGGAAACCCCATCCCTCAAGCCCGCAGAGAACGCATCGGTGGAACTGGGCAAGCGCGTCAAGGCGGCCCGGATGAAGCACGACTACACGCTCGAAGCCGCCAGCCGCGCGTGCGGCGTGTCGCGCTCCACGCTGTCGAAGGTGGAAAACGGCGTGATGTCGCCGACGTTCGACGTGCTGCAGAAGATCGTTCACGGCCTGAAGATCGATCTGGGCGAGCTGTTCGGCTCGGCGCCGAAACCGCGCGCGAGCGGACGGCGCGCGCTCACGCGCAAGGGCGGCGGACAGCCGCATTCGGCGGGCTGTTATCAGATGGAGCTGCTGGCCACGGAGCTCGCGCACAAGTCGATGCACCCGTTTCGCATCCGCGTCACGGCGCACTCGCTGGACGAGTTCACGGAATGGGGCAGGCATGAGGGCGAAGAATTTCTCTTCGTGCTGAGCGGCTCGGTTTGCCTCTACTCGGAGCTTTACGCGCCGACCCATCTCGAGGCCGGCGACAGCATCTACTTCGACAGCCGCACGGGGCACGCCGCGGTCTCCACGAGCCAGGAAGACGCGGAAGTCCTCTGGCTCATCAACGAGCCGCACCCGGACGCGCACGAAAGCGATCGCGGCGCGCCGGGCATTTGATCCGTCGAGTTCATGCCGCGTTCGCGGTCATTTTGAAAATGCCGGTGGCATTGCCCGCGTCGAAGCGCAAATCGGTCTGCCAGCGGCGCGTGACCTGATCGAACGTGCGCTTGCGCGTGATGAACTCATAGAACGAGCCCGGCACTTCGCGCGTCACGCGCTGGCCGTCGGCCGCGCGGAATTCGCGCAGTACGGTGTCCGCGCGATACGCCGTCTGAAACACGCGCCCCGAGCGCGAGCGCTCGACTTCGGGCTTCATCGGGCGGCCTTTGGCCTTCTCGTCGTCGGACAGCTTGAATACGTCTTCCACGCGGTCGGTGGCGTGATTGAACGCGTTGCCTTCCGTCGAGATCCAGGCCATTTCCGCCGATTCGCGCAGCAACGTCTCGTAGTCCGAAAGAGATGGCACATCGTGCTGACGGGCGAACGCGCCGACGATCACGGGCAGCAACTGCAGCGCCGCATCGAGCGGCAGCGAGCCATCGCGTTCGAGCTCGGAAAGCTGCGCAATTGCCAGCGGCGTGAGCGGATCTTTCGACGCGCCCACCACGTTCGTCACCGCCTGCTGGAACGCCGCCGAAAAGCGTTCGGGATGAAGCTCGCTCACGAAGAACTGCGCGATCTCGTCGGGCGCGTCTTCGTGGACATAAGCGCGGCCTGTCATGCCGAGCTTGTCCAACGGATAGCGGCCGTTCAGACGAAAGCCGAGCGGACGCAGGATGCGCGTGAACGCCGCTTCGCCCGGAGGCAGCGCGCCGTTCTGCGCCCAGCGCACCGTGCGCAGTGCGCCGTGATCGAAATACACCGCGCCGCCCTGCGCCACCGCGTCGTTCGTATAGGTGCGGCCGTTGGGCGAGCGCTCCAGCAGGTCTTCGAACAGCGCCATGTTCATCGCCTGGGCGAGTTCGGCGCGCGTGACCGTGCCGGCTTCCCAGTCTTCGAGAATCGAAGGGAAGTTGAGCGTCGAAAAGAGGGCTCCGGTTTTCTCGCGGCCAAGCAGCGCCGACATCAAGCGTTCTACGTTCGAATTGCGCATCGCGAATCTCACAGAAAACGACCGCCGAATAGCAGTCATCAAACAGGCCTTCGGCCATCGGTCGGGGCCGGGCATACGTGAAACGCATTATTCGAATGGTTGCGCACTGCGTAAAGCGAGATTAAATTGTCACTTGATGAGTTTCTGGAATCACCATGCGCAAGTTCAAGATCCCGAACATCGGTGCGCTCACGGCCTTCGAGGCCGCGGCGCGGCACGAGAGCTTCACGCACGCCGCCAAAGAGCTGTTTCTCACCGAAAGCGCGGTGTCGCGCCAGATCGCCACGCTCGAATCGAACCTCGGCGTGCGCCTGTTCGTGCGCGCCAGGCAGCGGGTCGTGCTCACGCGCGCAGGCCGGCTCTATAGCACCCAGGTGCGCCGTGCGCTCGAAAATCTGGACCGCGACACGCTGTCCATCATCGCGCACGGCAGCGGCGGCGGCTATCTCGAACTTGCCGTACTGCCGACCTTCGCCTCCGAGTGGCTGATTCCGCGCCTCAAGGACTTCTACGACCGCACGCCCGACGTACGCGTGAACATGGGCGTGCGCACCGAGACCTTTTCGTTCGAGGAATCGCATTTCGAAGCCGCCATTCACTACGGCAAGCCAACCTGGCCCGGCACCTCCGCCGACTATCTGTTCGGCGAGGAAGTCGTGCCCGTCTGCTCGCCTTCGTTGCTCACGCGCCCCATCAAGAAGGCGCATGAACTGCTCGCCTACCCGCTGCTGCATTCCACCACGCGCCCCGACGCCTGGACCCGCTGGTTCTCCGATCTCGGCGTGGAAGACAATGCCACCATGCACGGCGTGCGCTACGAACTGCACACGATGCTGATCGCAGCGGCGGCCGCCGGGCTCGGCGTGGCGCTGGTGCCGAAATTCTTTGTCGAAGGCCAGCTCGAACGGCTTGGCGTCGTCATCCCGTTCGAAACCGCGGCTGTGGCGGACGGCGGCTATTACTTCGTGTATCCCACGGAGCTCAGCCACGGCAAGCCGCTCGAACTGTTTCGCGCATGGCTGCTCGAACACGCGAGCGCCTATAACGCGTCGCAAGGTCGGGCCTGATCCGCGTATCGGGCGTACAGATACACGATAAGAAAAAAGTTTCCTATAGGAAATAGTTAGGTTAGCATCGGGCGAAACCACCCTTCGTCGCGAGACTGACATCGAAGACGTCGTCGTCATCGGTGCGGGCATCGTCGGGGCTTGCGCCGCACTGAGCCTTCGA
>DATBXG010000756.1:0-9707 GCA_036514415.1 Paraburkholderia sp. | reverse complement strand
AAGTAATGGTCGAACGAAACGTTCTCACCGTAGATCACGACCAGATGCTTGATCGGCGTGGCCGTGCGACCTTCGTGGGAATGGTTCCAGTCATGATCTTCACCAGCACTCCACGCGACTGTCGATGCGAACGCTGCAGCTGTGAGCGAACCCACTGCTATGTGACGCCATTGCATATTCGGCTCCTGGTTGGATTCGTATTGTCGGGATCACCGCGGAGCCGAGGCAAAGGCAGGATCCGATCCGCATCGCGGCGTTCATGCCAACTGAATGCGGAGGCTACACGGCTAGAGGATTAGAGCATTGGGGTATGAATGCCTAGCGTCAGACTCCTTACGAAATATTTTCGATCGGTAAATCTGGCGTCCGAACCGGTGCAGTGGCGCGCACTGGTTAGCAAACGAAATGAGGCAGGGGGAACAGGGTGGACTTTGCAGACACGGACCGCATGACGGGTGCGGACGCAACGATGCGAATCAGATGAAACCGACGCCCCCGTTCACGGCAATCGTCTGCCCCGTGACGAAGCCATTGCCGACCACCATCAGCACGATCTGCGCGACTTCCTCCGGGGCGCCCAGGCGCCCGACGGGCAGCCGCTCGGCGATGTTCGCCGCCTTCAGCGGCGCGGCCATTTCGGTGTCGACGGGCCCCGGCGCCACGGCGTTCACGGTGACGCCGTCGCGGGCCACGCGCGCCGCATAGCCACGCGTAAGGCCTTCGAGGCCCGCTTTCGATGCGTTGTAGTGGACGCCGACCGCCCCGGCGCCGCGCGCCGCGACCGAAGAGAGATTGACGATGCGGCCCCAGTGGCGCATGCGCATGCCGGGCAGCACCACCTGGGTGCAGAGAAACGCCGACTTGAGATTGACGGCGAGCGTGCGGTCGAATTCGGCTTCCGTGAGCGCGTCGATGTCGTAGAACGTGCCCGTGCCCGCGTTGTTCACGAGCACGTCAATCGCACCCAGGCCGCTTTCCACCTCCGCAATCATGCGGGCGACTTCACCGGCCGCAGAGACGTCGGCGCGCACCGCCAGGGCGCGGCCCCCGGCGCCTTCGATCAGCGCCACGACCTGGGCGGCTTCGTCCGCGCGCTGCCGGTAGTTCACCGCGACCGCCGCGCCAGCCGAAGCCAGCGCGATGGCGATGGCACGTCCAATGCCGCGCGAGCCGCCGGTCACCAGTGCAACGCGATCGTTCAGATCGGGCAAGAGAGCGGGGATATCGGCGGGCATGGTGGATTCCTCTCTCCTGCAAAGTGTTCCTGCTTCACGATGACTCCCGCGCGAAACGCCCGCTTCGCACACTCACGGCGCGGTGCCGATGCCGCCCCCCGGCCCCACGAGGTCGCCGTCCTCGCTCATTGCGGGGCCCTGCGCGGCATGGCGTGCCCGGCCGGCGTGGCGGGCCAATGTCGTTTTGCGCAGCCGCGCGCGGCGCCGGGGACCGGAAACCGGGTCCATGTAAAACATGACGAGCGTGCCTGCCGCGGCCGCCGCTGCAAGCTGGATCAGAGCCTTCATGGATGCCTCTCGATGGTTGCAACGCATGCGAAGCGCGGACATCGGCGTGATCGCTGCACCGGGCGCAATCGCGCGGTTCCTTCGGTCCGCGCCCACATTATGCCGCTGAGACAGCGTTGACACCTGGGCACATGCACGGCTGCATCCGGGTGCGCGCGCCGCTGGTTCAGGTGATGCCCCACGGCGCGTGGCGTTCCGGTTCTCAGGTGAGAGCAACAAGCTTATCTAGTACTTGATGTCCCGCTTTACCTGGCGGCCTTCCTGCTTCGTGTTGCGCTTGTCTTGCCGGCACTCGGCGTTGCTCTTCTGGTTCGCAGCCCGGCAGTCGACCTTGGTCGTGCGCGCTTGCTGTTTGGCAGCCTGGTTGACGTTCCGGCCTTGTTGGCGCTGTTGCGACTGAGTGGTGGCAAGGGCCTCGCCCGATAGCGCCAGGAGTCCGGCTGCGGCCAGCATCGCACCCACGCGCCTCCAAAGTCCGCTTCTTGATTCGACCATTTCATGCTCCTTCGTTGTCTGGTTGAAACGGCGGTCAGCTGGCGCAGAGCGGCCCCGTGTAGAGCGCCAGCTTCTGGGCTGAAGAGAATGCGGAGGCAAGACCGATCAGTGCGGCAGAAACGCTGACATTCCATGCTTGAATGGATGGTGTCACGCGCGGATACGGCGTCAATTGGACCTTCGTCCTATAGCATGCCGGGAGGCATGCAGGGAGGCAGCGGACTTGCACGTCGGTTCATGAAGGCCGCGCCGCGCGCACTCAGGCATCCCCCTCATCCCTCACCTGCACGACGCCCGCCTCCACGCGCACCTCGAATACCGCAACATCTTCATAAGCAGGCGGCCCGAGAACCTTCCCCGTCCTGATACAAAAGCGCGCCCCATGGCGAGGGCAAATCACCACGTCGTCCTCCACGTCGCCGCCCGTGAGCACGCCGCCGTCGTGCGTACAGGTGTCCTCGATCGCGTAACAGGTCCCGTCGAGATTGAACACCGCGACCTGCGTGCCGTCGACGTCCACGCTGCGAACCGAGCCCGGCGGAAAATCGCCGTATGGCGCCACGTCCACCCAGTCCGCCATGTCAAAGCATCCCCAGTTGCAGCAGGGCCGCTTCGGACATGCGCGCTCGTGTCCACGGCGGGTCCCAGACCAGTTCCACGCTCGCCGCGCTCACGCCTTCAACGTCGTTCACGCAGTCTTCGACCGTTGCAGGAAACGTCTGCGCAACCGGGCACCCGGGCGCGGTCAGCGTCATGTGTATCGTCACGCGCCCCGTTTCGGCGTCCACGTCCAGCTGATAAACGAGCCCCAGATCGTAGATGTTGACCGGAATCTCGGGATCGAACACCGTGCGCAGCGCCTCGATCACGCGTTCGCGCAGGTCGCTGCTCGCGGCCGGATCCGGTTCATCGCGCGTCTGTAGCGTGCCATCCGTATTCATCGTCATGCCTCTCCTTGCACGCTTACGCGCGCTCATTCGGTGGACACCGTGCCGCGCTCGTCGCGCAACGCGGCGTGCAGCGTATGCCACGCGAGCGTTGCGCACTTGATGCGCGCCGGAAACTCGCGCACGCCCGCCAGCACCGCCAGCTTGCCGAGCCCTTCGTTCGAGACGGGCCGGTCCGCGGGCGCTGTCGCCATTGCGTGGAAGCGTTCGAACAGCGCCTCCACTTCCGCTTCCGTACGGCCCTTGAGCGCCTCGGTCATCAATGAGGCCGAAGCCGTCGCGATTGCGCACCCCGCGCCCTCGAACCCGACGTCCTTGACGACGCCGTCCTCGATACACAGATACAACGTGATGCGGTCGCCGCACAGCGGGTTGTACCCTTCGGCGCAATGGTTCGCGCCGGGCACGGCGTGACAGTTTCGCGGCCGCCGGTAGTGGTCGAAAATCGTTTCCTGGTACAGCTCGCGCAAATCGCTCATAGCGGGAACATCTCCTGCACGCGCGCGAGGCCGTCCAGCAGCGCGTCGACGTCGGCGCGCGTGTTGTACAGCGCGAACGAGGCGCGCACCGTGGCCGGCACGCCATAGCGCGCCATGACCGGCATCGCGCAATGATGGCCGGTGCGCACCGCCACGCCGCACTGGTCGAGTATCGTGCCGATATCGTGTGCGTGCGCGTTGTCCATGACGAACGAGACAATGCCCAGTTTTTCCTTCGCAGTTCCAATCATTCTCACATGGGGATGCGCGCGCAGCGCATCGTCGGCATACGCGAGCAGATCGGCCTCGTGCCGCTGCGCCACTTCGAGGCCGATCGCGCTCACGTAGTCGAGCGCCGCCGCGAGCCCGATCGCCCCGGCAATATTTGGCGTGCCCGCTTCGAAGCGCCAGGGAATAACGTTGTACTCGGTCTTCTCGAAGGTCACGGCGCGGATCATGTCGCCGCCACCCTGCCACGGCGGCATGGCCTCGAGCAGCGCCGCCTTCGCATACAGCGCGCCAATGCCAGTCGGACCATAGACCTTGTGGCCCGAAAACGCATAGAAGTCGCAATCGAGCGTGCTCACGTCCACGGGCAGATGCGCAATCGCCTGGGCGCCGTCGATCAGCACCGGCACGCCACGCGCATGCGCAAGCTCGATCAGGCGCGCGACCGGATTCACGGTTCCCAGCGCGTTCGACGCATGCGCGAGCGCCACGATGCGCGTGCTCGCCCCGAGCATGCGCTCGTACGCGTCGACGTCGAGCGCGCCATCGTCGTCGATCGGGACCACCTTCAGCACCGCCCCCGTCTGCGCGCAGACGAGTTGCCACGGCACGATGTTCGAGTGATGCTCCATTGCCGTGATGAGCACTTCGTCGCCGGGCTGCAGACGCGGCCGCGCGAAGCTTTGCGCCACGAGGTTGATCGCTTCCGTGGTGCCGCGCGTGTACACGATCTCCTGCTCGCCAGCCGCGTGAATGAAGCGCGCAATGCGTGCGCGAGCGCCTTCGTACGCATCGGTCGCGCGTTGCGACAGCAGGTGCACGCCGCGATGGACATTGGCGTTGTCATGCTCGTAATAGGCCTGCTCGGCGGCAATCACGCTCGCGGGCTTTTGCGTGGTGGCGGCGTTGTCGAGGTAGACGAGCGGCTGCCCGTGCACGCTTTCGCGCAGGATCGGGAAGTCACGGCGCCACGCCATCACGGTTTGCGCGTCGGGAATACCCACCGGTTCGAGTAAATTCATGAAAGTCCCCGCAGGTATTCGCCACCGGGCAGGCGCGCGAGCAATTGTTGCGTGAGCCGACTGCGCAGCGCGGCGCTTTCCACGCGATCCACACTCACGCGCGCGAACGCCCACACGAGGAGCGCGCGCGCCATGCGTTCGTCGATACCACGCGAGCGCAGATAAAAGAGCGGGTTCTCGTCGAGCTGGCCGACGGTCGCGCCGTGCGTGCATTTCACGTCGTCGGCGTGAATTTCCAGTTGCGGCTTCGTGTCGATTTCGGCGCTGCGCGAGAGCAGCAGATTGTCGTTTCCCTGGTGCGCGTTGGTCTGCTGCGCGTCCTGGTGCACGATCACGCGGCCGTCGAATACGCCATGCGACGCCCCGTCGAGCACGCCGCGGTAATATTCGCGGCTCGTGCCGCGCGGCTGCTCGTGGTCGATACGCGTGTGGTGGTCCACGTGCTGCCGCGCGCTGACGAAGTACAAACCGTTCAGATCGGCCTGGGCGTCTTCTGCCTCGAGCCGGGTGTCGATCTGCGTGCGCGAGAGCGCGCCGCCGAACGCGAACGAATGCGACGTGAAGTGGCTTGCCCGCCGCTGCGAAACGCCGATGTGCGCGATATGAAACGCGCTGCGAGCCTCCTGCTGGATTCGGCAATGCTCGACCTCGGCTTCGTCGTCGACGACGATTTCCGTGGCGGTGTTGACGAGATAGGCTTCGTCGCTAATGCCGGTGAACTGCTCCACGATCGAGCAGCGCGCGCCCCGCTCCGCCACCACCGCATTGAACGAATGCATGGCGAGCGCGGCCTCGCTGCTAAAGAACAGCACATGGAGCGGCCAGTCGATCGCGCAGCCTGGCGGCAGCACGACCACATAGCCGTCGCTGCGAAATGCGCCGTTGAGCGCCGCGAAGCCGTCATCCGGCGCGTGCCGCGCCATGATCGATTCGAGCCGCTCAGGAATCCTGCGCATGGCCTGTGCAAGCGAGCCGATGAACGCCCCTTCCGGCAAAGGCGGCAAAGATGACAGCTTCGGCACATGGCGGCCGTTCACGAACACGAGTCGGCCTGCCGCGTCAGCGGGCACGAGGTCGTCGATCAGGTGCGCGTAGTCCGCGTACGCGCCGTCAGATGGCACGAAATGCCAGTGCGGTTTCGCGAGCGGCATCACGTTGGTGTATTTCCACGCTTCCAGCTGCGTGCCAGGAAAGCCCAGCACTTCGAACCGGTCGAACGCGTGGCGCCTCGCCTTGCGCAACCAGGGCAGCTCGACGCCCGCCAGCGTTCCCGCCATCGTGCGAAAAGCCTCGCGGTAATGCTCGCGCGTTGATTCGCTCATCGTTGCTCCCCGCCGGATGCCGGGTATGGCGCACCGGTTTCCAGCCCATCACTTTCCTGCGCGCCGAGCCAGCCATAGCCCTTGCTTTCCAGTTCGCGCGCAAGCTCGCTCGTTCCCGAGCGCACGATACGCCCCTGCGACAGCACGTGCACATGGTCCGGCACGATGTAATCGAGCAAGCGCTGGTAATGCGTGACCAGCACGATCGCCCGGTTGGCGTCGCGCATCTGGTTCACCGCGCGGGCGACCACCTGCAGCGCGTCGATATCGAGGCCGGAGTCGGTCTCGTCGAGCATGCACAGACGCGGCGCCAGCACCGTCATCTGCAGCACTTCGTTGCGCTTTTTCTCGCCGCCCGAAAATCCTTCGTTCACGCCGCGATACAGGAGGTCTTCTTTCATCTCCATGTCTGCGAGCTTCTCCTTCACGAGCGCGAGAAAGTCCATGGCGTCGAGTTCGGGTTCGCCGCGATGCCTGCGCTGCGCGTTGAGCGCGGCCTTGAGCAGGTAGATATTGCTCACGCCCGGTATTTCCACCGGATACTGGAACGCGAGAAAAATCCCCCGGCGCGCGCGTTCATCGGGCGCGAGCGCGAGCAGGTCGCAGCCGTCGTACTGCACGCTGCCCCCCGTGACCACATAGTGCTCGCGCCCCGCCAGCACATGGGCGAGCGTGCTTTTGCCGGAGCCGTTCGGCCCCATGATCGCGTGAACCTCGCCCGCGTTCACGCGCAGATCGAGACCGCGCAGGATCGGCTTGCTTTCCACTTCGACATTCAGATTGCGGATTTCCAGCATGCTTCCCTCCCTCTCAACCCACGCTGCCTTCGAGGCTCACGCCCAGCAGCTTCTGCGCTTCCACGGCGAACTCCATGGGCAGTTCCTTCAGGACGTCCTTGCAAAAGCCATTGACGATCATCGACACCGCGTCCTCTTCGGAAAGCCCGCGCTGCTGGCAATAGAACAGCTGGTCTTCGCCGATGCGCGACGTCGTGGCTTCGTGCTCGACCTTTGCGCTCGGGTTCTTCACCTCGATATAAGGAAACGTGAAGGCGCTGCATCGATCGCCGAGCAACAGCGAATCGCATTGACTGTAGTTGCGCGCGTTCTCCGCCGAGCGCGCCATTTTCACTAGCCCGCGATAGGCATTCTTGCCGCGCCCCGCCGATATCCCCTTCGAAATCACCGTGCTGCGCGTATTGCGCCCGATATGTATCATCTTCGTGCCGGTATCGGCCTGCTGATAGTGATTGGTGAGCGCCGCCGAGTAGAACTCGCCGATCGAGTTGTCGCCCTGCAAGATCACGCTCGGATATTTCCACGTGATGGCGGAGCCGGTTTCGACTTGCGTCCACGAAATCCTGGCGTTGGCTTCGCGGCAGTCGCCACGCTTCGTCACGAAGTTGTAGATGCCGCCGCGCCCTTGCGCGTCGCCGGGATACCAGTTCTGCACCGTCGAATAGCGGATTTGCGCGCCCTCCAGCGCAACGAGCTCGACCACGGCTGCGTGCAGCTGGTTTTCGTCGCGCATGGGCGCGGTGCAGCCCTCCAGATAGCTCACGTAGGCGCCCTTGTCGGCCACGATGAGCGTGCGTTCGAACTGGCCCGTGTTGCGCGCGTTGATGCGGAAGTACGTAGATAGTTCCATCGGGCAGCGCACGCCTGGCGGGATATAGCAGAACGAGCCGTCGCTGAACACCGCGGAATTGAGCGTCGCGAAGAAGTTGTCGGTGTAGGGCACGACCGAGCCGAGATACTGACGCACGAGGTCCGGGTGGTCGCGCACCGCGTCGGAGAACGAGCAGAACACGATGCCAAGCTCGCCGAGTTGCCGCCGGAATGTCGTGGCGACGGAAACGCTGTCGAACACCGCGTCCACGGCCACGCCCGCGAGCATCTCGCGCTCCTGAAGCGGCACGCCGAGCTTTTCGTAGGTGCGCAGCAGCTCCGGATCGACTTCATCCAGACTCTTCGGCCGGTTCGCCTGCGTGCGCGGCGCGGAGTAGTAGGCGATGTCCTGGAAGTCGATCGGCGGATGCTCGATGCTCGCCCAATGGGGCTCGGTCATCGTGAGCCAATGCCGGTAGGCGGCGAGCCGCCATTCGAGCATGAACGCCGGCTCCTGCTTGCGCGCGGAGATGAGCCGGATGACGTCTTCGGACAGCCCGCGCGGCAAGGTGTCCGACTGCACGTCCGAAACGAACCCGTGCGGGTATTCCCGCTGCAGCATTTCCTCGATTCTGGTCGCTTGTGTATCCATGACGTTATTACGGTCTCCTTTACACTCACGATCTCATTCTAGAGCCACTGTCAAAACCCTGGCATGGCCGGGGTTTAAGCGGGTTTTACGTGTACACGTACGAATGAAAACCAGGCACGCCCGATGCGAAAGACCCTGCTGACGATAGAGAATTGACAACGCATCCTGGCGGCGCCAGGGCGATGGAGAAAAGCGGAGCCGCCATGAACTTACATCATGCTCTCATCTGGGGCGCGATCGTCTGCATGCCGCTCGCCGCCGCTTGCATGGCACCCGTCGCACAGGTCCAGACCGAAGCCCATCCATTAGACCACCCGGCAGCGCCGCCGATGGTGAACTCCCCGGCGGCGGTTCCAGGCGCGGCGAATGCGAAATAGCGCAAAAAGAGTTAACGCCAGCCGCGCAAGGCTCTACCCTTAAACAGGGTCAACCCTTAAACAAGGAAACTCACGGAGGACCAGGATGAGAATCGAATTTACGAGTCGCCGTCACGCCGTGGCTGCCGCGCGCGTCGCGTTCGAGGCCCACGTGGACGACCGCCCGGTATGGTGCAGCGTGTCGCTCGACGCGCTGAACGATCGCTTCGGCAATACCGGCACTTCGGCCCATGCGCTGCTGAGCGCATTCGAGGCGAATCGCCCCAGCATCGAGCTGGCAGCACGCCACGCACTGGAGAAAAACGGGGGTCAGTCGGTGGAGCTGGAAACGCGCGATCTCGAATGACCCACTGAGACCCATTGCCGCGCCGCGGTGCATGCGGCGCGATTCACGCGGACACCGCACTATCCCTGCGCTTCTGGCGATGAGGATCGCCAATCGCCGTCGCCGGCGAGTTTTTCGCCGCCGCGGTGTCCACGATGGCCGGCTTCCGTAGAGGCGCCCGGGGGTTGCGCCCGATGCCGGCGCATGCGGTGAGCTGAAAAGCTGTCATTCAACTGTCGGGTGGCCGTGCGGGGACCTCCTCCCAGCCGCTGGTACAGGACCGCACGTAAGGGTAGTAGCTTTGGGACGCGGCGCAGTAGTACCAGACGCCGAACTGCGGCCCGCCGCCGCCCTGTTCACCCTGTTGTTCGTTCTGGTCGTATACGGCCGCGGTACCGCCCTGATCCTGGACCTGACCTTGCTCGATCCATTGCGTGGGTTGCGAGAAGTCGCCGGAAACGTATGGGTAATAGACGCTGGCGATGAACGGCGGATAGTAATACGGATAGAACGGATAGCCGTAGATGAAACCCGGGCCGAAGTAGAAGCCGACGCTCACCGAGCCGCAGCAGCCATACCAGCCGTGATAGCGGCCGCCGTGGTTCCAGCCGTAGCCGTGGTAGTAACCGCCATGGTAATAGCCACCATGGTAGTAGCCGCCGTGAGACCACCCGCCGCCGCGATAGCCGTTCCAGCCACCGCCGTGATTCGCGCCGCCGCCGCCCCACCC
>DATBXG010000755.1:0-3134 GCA_036514415.1 Paraburkholderia sp. | reverse complement strand
GGCGGGTTCGCACTGTGGGCGCCTTGGGCACTATGCGGCGGTGACGGAGGACGTGGCGTCATGGCGGTGCGCTGGAGTGTTCCAGTATCGCACGCATGGGGTGCGGTTGCGCCGGGGGCGTCCGTGTCCCCGGCACGCTTGCTGACAGTCGAGGCGCGGACCATGGCCGGCCTCGCGCTCAGGCCGCGGCGCTCGAAGGCTCCATCGTCGCGCGCGAGCGCGGCTTGAGGTGCGAAGCGAACTGCTCCGAGGCCGCGCGCCACGAGAAGCGCTCGGCCCATGCGCGGGCCTCGGTGCGGTCGATCTTGAGCGCTTCGAGGCACGCTTCGCGCAGGTCTTCGTTCATTGCGCCCGCGCCGCCGTTGCCGAGCACGTCGATCGGGCCCGTCACCGGGTAGGCGGCCACCGGCGTGCCGCATGCGAGCGCTTCGAGCAGCACGAGACCGAAGGTGTCGGTGCGGCTCGGGAACACGAATACGTCGGCGGCGGCGTAGACCTTCGCGAGCTCGGGCTGGCTCAGGACACCCAGGTAATTCGCCTGGGGATAGCGCGACTTCAGCTCGGCGAGCGCCGGGCCTTCGCCGCACACCCATTTCGAGCCGGGCAGATCGAGCTTCAGGAACGCCTCGACGTTCTTCTCCACGGCCACGCGGCCCACATAGAGGAAGATCGGGCGCGCCGTGTTGAGCACCTTTGACTCCATCGGCCGGAAGATGTCGAGGTCCACGCCGCGCGTCCACAGCACGACGTTCGTGAAGCCGAACTTCTCGAGGTCGGTCTTCACGACGGGCGTGGGCGCCATCACCGCGAGCGAGGGCTTGTGGAACCAGCGCAGGAAGCGGTAGGTGGCGGAGAGCGGAATGCCGAAGCGCGCCTGCACGTACTCGGGAAAGCGCGTGTGATAAGCGGTCGTGAACGGCAAGTCGTGTTCGATCGCGTAGCGTCGCGCGGCGAGCCCGAGCGGCCCCTCGGTCGCGACGTGGATGGCGTCGGGCCCGAACGCGCTGATGCGCTCGCGCAGACGCCCCTTCGGAAACAGCGAGAGCCTGATTTCCGGGTAGGTGGGGCACGGCATCGTGCGGAACTCGAGCGGCGTGAGCATTTCGACCTGATGGCCGAGCGCGATCAGTTCGCGAGTCGTGTTCTTCAGCGTTCGAACTACGCCGTTGACCTGCGGCTCCCATGCATCAGTCACGATCATTACTTTCATTGGTCGTCGGCCCTCTCGTAGTGCGGTTATGGCTGTTTGCCGCAGCGGCTGTCGGCTGCTGCGGCCGGTGTTGCTGTCAAACGTGCTGTCGAACACGCCGTTTATTCATCAAGCCGCGCTCACGCGTGCCTTGCGCGTGGAGGCCTGAGCTTGCGGCGCACGCATCACGGTCCAGTAGACGATGCGCAGCTCGCCCTCGAACGTCTCAACGAGCGCCGAGAGGCTCTCCACCCAGTCGCCGTCGTTGCAGTACAGGATGCCGTCGATGTCGCGGATCTCGGCCTTGTGGATGTGGCCGCAGACCACGCCGTCGCAGCCGCGCCGGCGCGCTTCGTCGGTCATCACGCGCTCGAACGAGGAGATGAAGTTCACCGCGTTCTTCACCTGGTGCTTGAGGTACTGCGAGAGCGACCAGTACTGGAAGCCGAGCTTCGCGCGAATGCGGTTGAACCAGCGGTTGAGCAGGAGGATCAGCGTGTAGGCCGAGTCGCCGAGATAGGCGAGCCACTTGGCGTGCTGGATCACGCCGTCGAAGAGGTCGCCGTGCACGACCCACAGGCGCTTGCCGCTGAGCGTCGTGTGAAAGGCTTCTTCGCGCACGTGGATGTCGCCGAACGCGAGATTGCAGAACTGGCGCGCGCTCTCGTCGTGGTTGCCCGGAATGTAGACGACCTGGGTGCCCTTGCGCGCCTTGCGCAGCACCTTCTGCACGACGTCGTTGTGCGCCTGCGGCCAGTACCAGCCCTTCTTCAGTTGCCACCCGTCGATGATGTCACCCACGAGGTACAGGTACTCCGACTCGTTGTGGCGCAGGAAATCGAGCAGATACGATGCCTGGCAGCCGCTCGTCCCGAGATGGATATCGGAGAGCCAGATCGTGCGATAGCGTGTCGGGTCGGGGTGATCGTCGTCGTGGGAGCCGGTGGCGGGGGCGTCGCTGAGCGACGAGGGTGGCAAGGGCGGTGCGGGAAAAGTGGCGCCGCCGGGAGACGGGTGGAACGTGGCGGAGTCGGTGCCTCGTCCGGTGGTCTGCCGGAACAGGGTGGTCGCTGACGTCTTTTGGGCCATGGCGCGCGCGGCAGGTTGTAATACGCGCATTGCGCCATGCCGCCGTGACGGCAACATGACAGTCACGAGAAGGTCTCGTTACGCAGTCCTGTGTTGTGCCAAACGGCCGTTATCTGGCGGCAACGCGGGGGCGATCTGCGCGCTGCTCCGTCGCGCCCTGTCGCGTAATTGCGACGATGCGCGTGCCCGCAATGCGGTCGTGAAGGAACTGGCGGTCGTCGGCAAAGCGGGCGCTCGCGGCCCAGATCACGAACCAGCAGGCTTCGAGCGCGAGCGTGTGGGGAATCGAAAGATCGAGCAACGGGTGCAGGACGAGAGGCGGCAGGAACCAGAGCCACGCGGCGAGGTAGCGGAGCACCGCTCGCGCGAGCGTGGGCGGCTTGCCGTCCGGGCCGACCACGCGCAGGCGCCAGGTTTTCATCGGCAGCGTCTGCCCGCCCTTGTGCCAGAAGCCGACGAAGTATGCGCCGGTCACGACGATGATCCAGGCCGCCATCAGGTTGTGATGCGTGTAGCCGTTGCGCTGCTGCAAGGCGAGGCTGAACGCGAGCCCCGCCGCGAACACGACGCCGAAGAGCAGCACGCTCTCGTAGACGAGCGCGGCGAGGCGGCGGCGAATCGAGACGGGTGCGGGTTCTGGTGAGGTGACGGCGGGCTGCAGGGCGGCGGCTTGGGCGCTTTCGGACACGATGGCGTCGGTTTAGGGACGGGACGCCCCAAGCATAACCGCGAAAGCCCACGCGACGAAACGGCCGGAACGCCGCGGCGGGGTTAACGAGGACGCTGTGCGAGCGCTACGGGAGCGCTTCAGGAACCCTTGAACGCCGCGGGCGCTTCGGCGGGCGAGACGGGGATC
>DATBXG010000754.1:0-4577 GCA_036514415.1 Paraburkholderia sp. | reverse complement strand
CACAGAAAGCCGCGAAGCCGGCTCAAAGAGGCCAGCAAACCGCGAAAGCCACGAAGCCCGCGCCGCAATCGCTGCGCTGGCTGCAAGCCGAAACGCCCTGAAGCGAACCGGCGCGCCCGCGCCACGTTCGCCGCCGCATCTCGCCACACCACCTCGAAGCGCGGCCGTCGCAGGTCAGGACTGCGACGGCTTCGCTGTGTCTGCCGCCGGCGGCGTGGCCGGGTTCCAGCCATAACCGAGCGCCTTGTACAGGCTCACGATCTGCGCGAGTTCCTGGTCCTGCAGCGACGACTGCTGCAATTGCGCGTTGAATAGGCTGCGCTCGGCGTCGAGCACTTCCAGGTAGCTCGTGTAGCCGCCTTCATAGAGGTCGCGGGCGACCGAGGCGTATTCGGTGAGCGCACTCACCTGGCGCGTCGTCGAGTCCAGTTGATCACGCGTGCGCGCCACGCCTACGAGCGCATTCTCGACATCGGCGAACGCCTGCTGGATCGTCTGCTCGTAGCTGAACAGCGCTTCCTGCTGCACCGCTTCGGCCTGATGCACGCCACCCGCGATCGCACCGCCCTGGAAAATCGGCTGTGTGACCGCGCCCGCGAACGACCAGACGCGCGCAGGGCCGGTCCAGAGCCCCGAGAGCGCGGTGCTCGCCGCACCGAACAGGCCGGTGAGCGAAATCTGCGGGAAATACAGCGCACGCGCCGCGCCGATCGACGCGTTCGCGGCAACGAGCGTCTGTTCCGCCTGCAGAATGTCGGGCCGGCGCTCCAGCAGCGTCGACGGCAAACCCGCGGGAATAGCGGGCGCGGTGAAATCGGTGATCGCCTTGCCGCGCGGAATCGGCCCCGGATTCTGGCCCAGCAGAAGCGAGATCGCATCTTCCTGCGTTGCGATCTCCTGCTGGATCGAAAACACGGAAGTCTGCGCCGACTGGTACTCGGATTGCGCCTGGCTCACCTGCAGCCGCGAGACGACGCCGCCCGCATAGCGCTCGTTGAAGAGATCGAGCGCGCCCTTGCGGCTTTCGAGCGTCGCCAGCGCGATGAGGAGCTGGTTGTCGAAGTCGCGTAACTGCAGATAGGACGTCGCCACGTTCGCGATGATCGCGATGCGCGTGGCCTGCTGCGCGGACTGCGTGGCCATGTAATCGGCGCGCGCGGCTTCGGTGAGGCGGCGCAAGTGGCCGAACAGATCCAGCTCCCAGGACACCGCGGCGTTCAGTTGCACCTCGTTGCCGACCACGGGCGGAAAGCCCGGCGCGGGAACGCTGCGGCTGCGCGAGGCGCCGAAGTTCGCCGAAACCTGCGGGAAGAGACCCGCGCGTGTCACCACGTAACGCCCGTAGAACTCCTCGACGCGCGCGGCCGCAATGAGCACATCCTTGTTCTGCGCAAGCGCCTTCGCGACCAGGTCGTTGAGCACCGGATCGTTGAACTGGGTCCACCAGTCGAGCGAGGTGTCGACGGCTTCCGCCTGCGGCGACGCGTAGCGGAACGACGACGGCGTCTCGACCGCGGGACGATGGTAGTCGGGCCCGACTGCGCAGGCGCCGAGCAAAGCCGTCGCGGCGATCAGCCCGAGAGGTCGCAGCGTGCAATTCAAGCGTGTCTTCATCGCTTTAGCCCTCCTGCGAAGGCGGCGCCGCAGGGGGCGTGCTGGCATGCGGCGTGGCGTCCGGCTTCTTGCGCGACGAGAGCGTTTCCAGTCCCCAGAAGAACATCGGAATGAAGAAGAGCGCGATGACCGTGGCGCCGAGCATGCCGGCGATCACGCCGGTGCCGAGGGAGCGCCGGCTCGCGGCCGAGGCGCCGCTGGCGATGGCGAGCGGCACGCAGCCCAGAATGAACGCGAGCGAGGTCATGATGATCGGCCGCAGGCGCAGCTTCGCGGCGTGCAGCGCGGCGTCGAAGGGCGAGAGGTTTTCCTTCTCGCGCATCTCCACCGCGAACTCGAAGATCAGAATGGCGTTCTTCGCCGCGAGCGCGATCAGCACCGTCAAGCCAATCTGGAAATACACGTCGTTTTCCATCCCGCGCAAAAGGATGCCCACCAGCGCGCCGAAGATCGCGAATGGCACCGCCAGCAGCACGCCGACCGGCAGCGACCACTTCTCGTACTGCGCCGCAAGAATGAGGAACACCATCAGCATTGCGAACCCGAACACCAGCGCCGCCGTCGAACCGGCCTTCTTTTCTTCGTACGCCTGGCCGCTCCATTCGTAGCTGTAACCCTCGCCCAGCACTTCCTGCGAGATCGCCTCCATCGCCGCGATCGCCTCGCCCGAGCTGTGGCCGGGCGCCGCGTCGCCGGTGATCTTCGCCGCCGGGAAGTTGTTGAAGCGGTTGACGATGTCAGCCCCGGACACGAAGCGCGAGGTCGTCACGGCCTTGATCGGCACCATGTCGTTGTTGCGGTTGCGCACGTACAGCTGCTGAATGTCGTCCGGGCTCAAGCGGTACTGCGGCTCCGCCTGGATGATCACCTGGAACAGACGACTGCCCTTCGGGAACTGGCTCACGTACAAGGAACCGAACATCGTCTGGAGTGCAGAATAGATGTCCTGAACCGGCACGCCGAGCGTTTCCGCCCGCTCGCGGTCTACTTCCACGAGCAGTTGGCGCGAATTCGTGTTGATAGTCGAATTCACGCCGCGCAACGCCGGGTTTTGGCGCGCCTTCGCAATCACCTCGCGAACCTTCTCTTCGAGCTGCTGATAGGTGCCGTCGCCGGTGCTTTGCAGCCAGAACTCGAAGCCGCCCGTCGTGCCGAGGCCCGGAATAGATGGCGGATTGAGCGGCACGACCACGCCGTCCTTGAATCCGGAGAACGCCTTCGTGGCGTCGCGGATCAGGTCCTCCGCGGTGCCGTTCTCGCCGCGCTCCTTGAAGCCCTTGAGCGTCACGAACAGCGTGCCCGCATTGGCCTTGTACTGCGAGTCGATCAGGCTGTAGCCGATCGGCGCGGCGACCGAACTCACGGCGGGCTGCTTCGAAAACCAGTCCTCGGCCTTCTTCGACAGGTCGCCTGTGCGGTCGAGACTCGCGGCGTCCGGCAGCACGACCGCCCCGAACAGATAGCCCTGATCCTCCACGGGCAGGAACGACGTTGGAATGTGTCTGAAGAGCCCGCCTGTCGCAATCAGCATCACGACGATCAGGCCGATGGAGAGAAGCACGCGCCGTATCGCCGCCTGCACCCCGCTGCCATAGCCTTCGGTGAGACGCTCGAATTTGTCGTTGAACCAGCGAAAGAAGCGATTCTTCTTGTGCTCGCCCGGCTTGAGCAGGATGGCCGCGAGCGCTGGCGAAAGCGTCAGCGCGACGATGCCCGAGAGCACCACCGAGACTGCAATCGTCACGGCGAACTGTTTGTACAACTGCCCGGTGATGCCAGATAGAAATGCCACCGGTATGAACACCGCGAGCAGCACCAGCACGATCGCCACCACCGGCCCGCTCACTTCGTCCATGGCGCGTTTGGCCGCTTCCTTCGGTGGCAGCTTGAACTCTGTCATGTTCCGCTCGACGTTCTCGATCACAACGATTGCGTCGTCCACCACGATACCGATGGCCAGCACCATGCCGAACAATGTCAGCATGTTGATGGAGAAGCCGAACGCCGCCATGCCGATGAACGCACCGATGATCGACACGGGCACGGCAAGCAGCGGCACGATCGTGGCGCGGAAGCTCTGCAGGAAGATGTACACCACGAGTATCACGAGAATCACCGCGTCGCGCAGCGTATGGATCACCTCGTTGATCGACTCGTGCACGAACTCGGTCGTGTCGAGCGCGACTTCATATTTGAGGCCGGGCGGAAAGCTCTTGTTCAACTGCTCGAGTGTCTGGCGCACCTGCTTGGCCACTTGCAGTGCATTCGCGCCCGGCTGCTGATACACGGCGAGCAGCGTGGCCGTCTTGCCGTTGTAGCGGCCGCGCAGGGTGTAGTCTTTCGCGCCCAGCTCGGCATGGCCGATGTCCTTGATGCGCACGATGGCCGCATCGCCCGACGCCGCCTTCAGGATGATGTTGTCGAATTCGGCCGGCTCCATCAGGCGCCCCTTCGTCGCCACCGGGAACGTCTGGTTCACAGGTGCGTTGGTGGGCGCCTGGCCAAGACGGCCCCCGGAGAACTGCTGGTTCTGCTGGGCAATCGCGTTCTGCACGTCGGCCACCGTGATGCCGAGCTTCGCCATGCGGTCGGGCTTGAGCCATACCCGCATCGCATAGTCGGCCGAACCGAAGATCGACGCCTGGTTCGCGCCCGGAATGCGCTTGAGCGCGTCGAGCACGTAGACGTTCGCGTAGTTCGCCACGTAGGCCGCGTCGTAAGCGTTATCGGGTGAAAAGATCGCGATCACCATCATGAACGCCGACGAGCGCTTCTGCACCGACACGCCTTGCGCCGTCACCGCATCGGGCAGGAACGGCAGCGCGAGGTTCACGCGGTTCTGCACGTCCACCTGGGCGAGCGACGGGTCAGTGCCGATGTTGAAGTACACCGTGAGCGTCATGTTGCCCGTCGAGGAGCTCGACGAGTTCATGTACATCATGTTGTCCGCGCCGTTGACCTGC
>DATBXG010000753.1:0-5344 GCA_036514415.1 Paraburkholderia sp. | reverse complement strand
CTGCCGGCTTCGCAGGTCATGCTCCACTCGCGGGTGCGCGAGCCAAGGTCCGCGGCGACGCTGCAGTTGCTCGCTTCGGGGCTCGGCACGAGTTGAGACACCGCCCGGCCCGCCAGGCGGCGCTCAGCTCAAGATGGGCGGCAGTTCGTGTGGTGCGGGAATCGCGCGGTGGACGCGTGGCGGCGATGACTGCACCACCAGCCTCCGGCGCGGCGCGGGCCGCACGGCGGCGGGCTTCGGCGCGGTTCGTTTTTGCGTGACGCTTCGGGGCGCTGGCACGGCAGCGGATGCCGGATCATGCGGACGCGCCGCGGCGTGTGCCTCACCGGGCGCATGCCGCTGTGCCACTGCACTGCCTCCTGCGCCCTTTGCGTGCGATGGCTTGCTGGCCTTCGGAACATGGTGCGAACCGCTCGCCTGTATAGATTCAGCTGCATGGGCATGGGACTTCCGTCCATGCGAGTGCGACGCCGCAACGCCCTGCCCGCCATGCGCCGGCGCCCCTGCCGCCTGCCCTTGCCCCACCGCCCATGCCGGCGCGGAAAAAAACATCGCCGCGACCATCAATACGCCTGCCCGCACCCCGCGTCTCCTCGAATATCGTCGAAATGATCCGGCAAGCATTATACCCAGTCAAAACTTGCAATAATCCATAGATGGACTAATATCTATTAAAAGTTCAATTCAGGACTCGACCACCATGCCATCCGCCACTGCTTCCGTCACCCCGTCGCGCCGTCCCGGCGCCGAGCCCTCGTTGAGTGAAATGTCGGCGGCAGGGCTGAGGGCGTTTTTCAAGATCGCGCTCGCCTGGGACCTGAGCGCCGACGAGCAGATTATTTTGCTCGGCTCGCCGGGCCGATCCACGTTCTTCAAGTGGAAACAGTCCCCGCAAACCGCCCGCCTCGGCCGCGACACACTCGAACGCCTCTCGCTGCTGCTCGGCATCTACAAGGCGCTGCAGATTCTCCTCCCCCAGCCCGCCTCCGCCGACACCTGGATCAAACGCCCCAACAGCGCGCCGCCCTTCGGCGGCCGGCGCGCGCTCGACCGCATGCTGGCCGGCAACGTCAGCGACCTCGTGGCGGTGCGCCAGTATCTCGACGCAATGCGAGGCGGCTGGGCGTGACGCAAACGATCTGGCAAGACCGCTGGCGCAGCGCGCAGCTCACCTGGTCACCCGCGTTCCGGGTGATTCCCACTCGTTTTCCCGCCGTGAACCTGTTCGACCGCGTGGCGTCCGCGGACGACTTCGAGGCGCTCTACGCGCTCGAAGCGCTCACCAACGACCGTCTGCGCACCGAAACCGGCGAGCTGGACCTCGTGCCGCGCGAGGAGCGCCGCTTCGGCCCTGGCTACGGGCCGATCATGGCGGCATTCACGCATCTGAATCCGCAGGGCAGCCGCTTCTCCGACGGCACCTACGGCGTGTTTTACTGCGCGCGCTCGCGCACCACCGCTGTCGCTGAAACGCGCTATCACTCGGGGCTTTTTCTCGCGGCGACGAACGAGCCGCCCATCCGCCAGCAAATGCGGCTTTACACAGTGATTGCGCATGGCGAGGTGATCGATCTGCGCGACGACCCCGCGCTCGCGCCAGGCGTGCTCTCGCCCGACGACTACACGGCCGGCCAAGCGCTAGGCCGCGCCGCCCGCGAGGCGCGGGCGCCGGGCATCGCGTATCCGTCGGTGCGCGACGCGGGCGGCGAGTGTCTCGCCGCGCTCAGCACGACGCTGCTGCGCGCGTGCCATCACGCGGCGTATCTGGAATACAACTGGAACGGGCACACCATCGACATGGTGTTCGAGTTGAACCGCATCGTCTGACCGTTGCAGCGTGGAAGGCGCAAGCCTCAGGGCAGCACGATCGCGGCCGCGCCGTGCGCCAGCGCCTCGACCGTCGAAACCGACCAGATGCGCGAGGTGAGCGCCTCGACCATGGTGAGGCGGCCTTCGGTGATGAAGGCCCCGGTGTCGATGAACACCTGCGAGCCGATCTGCCGCACTTCGCGCACCGGCGTATGTCCGCAGAACGTGAGCGAGAGCGCATGGCGCGCCGGGTCGCCCGTGCCGAGCACGAGATCGCGCCCCCAGAGCATGCGTTCGCGCACGTCGGGCTCGAACTGACCGCTGTCGAGGGCGGCGTCGTCGCCAAAGAATTCCGCGTGGATCACGTTGAAGCGTTTTTCGCCTTCGCCCACCACGCGCGCAAGCGGCAACTGGCGCAGCCGCTGCGCGTAACGCACGAGCACTTCGTCAGGCACGGTCTGCGCCCAGCCGCCGCCGATGCCATACCAGCGATTGCGCGGCATGCGCCCTTCGGCCACGGCGCACAACGCATCTTCGTGGTTGCCGAGCACCGCATGGAACCACGGTCTGTCGAGGAGCGCGAGCGCCTGTTCGCACTGCTCGCGATCACCGCGGTCGACGAGATCGCCCACCGAAAACAGCCGGTCGCGCGCGGTGTCGAACTCGACCTCGCGCAAAAGATAGCGCAACGCCTCCACGCAACCATGCAAATCGCCTACGACGAAGTCGCGACCTGCAAGGTTGGTGGAATGGTGCTGAACGAGAGCGTCAGGTGTATGCGTCATGCTTTCATCATAGCGCTGTGTGAGTGGGGCGTATGAGCGCCAAACATCGTACGGCTCGCGATTTCAAAGGGCGCGTCAATCGGCCGTGACCACACGCAAGTGCCGTGCCCACACCCACAGGATACGCGTTTGCGCTTGCCGCTGTGGCGCAAAGTCCGGGCGTTACTGAGACTGGGCGCGCAGTGCCGCGACCTGTTCGGCCGTGATGGTCGCCTGCGGATTGCCGAACTGTTTCGTCACGTAGTTGGAAATGGCGGCGACCTGGACGTTGCTCAACTCGTCACCGAATGCGGGCATCCGTACGTCGGCGTCTTTCGTTTCGCGCGTCACGCCGTGCAGGATCACCATCGTGAGATTGATCGGGCTCGGGGCGCCCGCCACGCTGTTATGAATGAGCGATGGATACGCCCCCGGCGCGCTCGCCCCGACGCCCGCGCCCGTCCAGTTGTGGCAGCTCGCGCAATTCGCGACGAATAGCTGCAGGCCGTTCACGGTCGTGATCGTCGTGCCGCGCAGCGCCGTGATATCGTCCGCGGCCGGCTTGCCCCACGCATCGCGCGCGCGCGTCACGCCGCCCGAAACGGGCGGCAGCGCACGCAGGTACGCCACGATCGAGCGCAGGTCCTCATGCGTGAGAAATTGTGTCGAGTGCTGCACCACCTCGGCCATCGGCCCCGCTGCGTCCCCGTGGCCCGCCGCGATGCCCGTGGCGAGATAGGCGATCAGCGCGTCGTCGCGCCAGTCGCCGATGCCGCCCGTGCGGTCCGGCGTGATGTTGTAGGCCTGCCAGCCCGCTTGCGTCGCGCCCGAGAATCGTTCGGTAGTCTCGAGGCCTTGCATGAAGTTGCGCGGCGTGTGGCACTCCCCGCAATGCGCGAGTCCTTCGACGAGATAGGCGCCGCGATTGAATTCGGGGCTTTGCTTCGGGTCCGGCACGAAGCGGCTTTCGTCGAAGTTGAAGAGATTCCACAGGATCATCAGCCAGCGCTGGTTGAACGGGAAGCGCAGTGCGTTCGCGGGCGGCCGGTAATGCACTGGCGCAACCGTGTTCAGATACGCGCGAATCGCGAGCACATCCTGCTCGGTCACGCGCGTGAACTCGACATAAGGAAAGGCCGGATAGAGACGCTCGCCGCCCTTGCCAATGCCTTCGTGCATCGCGCGCATGAAGTCGGCGTCGCTCCATTGACCAATGCCGGTGTCGGGATCGGGCGTGATGTTCGGCGTGTAGATTTTTCCAAACGGCGTGCTGATGGGCAGCCCCCCCGCAAACGGCCTGCCCGTGTCGGCGGTGTGGCAGGCGGCGCAGTCGCCGATGCGCGTGAGGTATTCGCCGCGCCTGATGAGATCGGGCTTGTCCGCATCCGTTACGGGCGTGGACGTGTCGTCGCCGCGCGCAGTGGACATCGGCAGTTCGTCGACGGGACGGGTTTGCGATTCGTGCGACGCGTGCCACGCGATATAGAGCGCGAAGGCGCAGAAGAGCGCGCCCGCGATGGCGGCACGCGCGCGTCCGTGTCGCTCGTGGTTTGCGGCGGCCGAGGTGGGGGACTGCGTTGCTTTCATCGTCTGTCTCCAGCTGCGCGGTCGCGTCAAAGTTCGTGGCGTAGCTTGTCGGCGAGCTTCAGCGACAGCGCGGCGATCGTCAGCGTGCAGTTCACCGAGGCGGCCGAGGGCATCACGGCGCTGCCGGCGACGAAGAGGTTCGAATGGTCGTGCGTGCGGCAGTCGGCGTCGACGACCGAATCGGCGGCGTTGGCCCCCATGATCGTCGTGCCCATGATGTGATTGTTGGGCGCGAAGGTGTCGTCGAACGCGATGTCCGTGCCGCCGAAGAGCTGCGCGATCTGCGCATAGAGTTCATGTGTGTGCGCCGCGCTTTTCTTCACGTAATCGTTGATCGAGTAATAGATCTCGGGCTGCGCAATGCCGAGCGCGTCCTTGTGTTCGGCCGAGGGCAGCACGCGGTTCTGCGGCTCTGGCAAATGCTCGTGGAAGCTGTTGATGGTGAGCGTGCGCGAGGTTCGCTCACGGATCTGCCGGTCCAGCTCCGCGCCGGTCAAGCCGTTGTTGATGAGCGCTGCCGTCACGGCCATCGTGGGCACGCCATTCGAGAGATGCAGTTTCTTCGACGCATACCCGGAGCGGAACGCACCGTCGCGGAAGTTCACCACCGAGGTCATCTCCATCGGCCCGCGCCCCGGCCATAGCGGCTCGTTGGCGAGAAACGTCACGCCCGTGCCCGGATGATCCATGAGATTGCGGCCCACCTGGTCGGAGCGGTTGCCGATGCCGTGCGGGAACGCATCGCTCGTCGACATCAGCATGAGCTTGGGTGTTTCGATGCCGTTCGCCGCGAGCACGAAGAACCTGCCTGTCACGCGCGTGCTTCTGCCGTTCGGGTCCTTGTAGTGGACCGCGGTAATCAGGCCTTTGTTGTCGGCCTCGATGCGATAGACCACGGCCCGCGGCACGAGCTTCGCGCCTGCGCGCTCGGCCTTGTCCGCATGCATCACCCCGTTGTACATCGCGCCGATCGGACAGATCGGCATGCAGTTGTTGTTGCCGCAGCAGGTGGGGCGCGCATCGAAGGGACGGCTGTTGCGCGCGACCGGTTCGGGCACCACATGAAAGCCATTCGCATTCAATACTTCCGAAAAGCGCTGGTCCATGTACGAGAGCGGCAGCATGCTCATCGGATAAGGCTTCGAGCGCGGCGAGCCCAGATCGTGCGTCGCGTCGGGGCCCGA
>DATBXG010000752.1:0-23868 GCA_036514415.1 Paraburkholderia sp. | reverse complement strand
GCTGCTGTGCATGGAGATCGTCAAGGATCGCCGCACGAAGGAGCCCGCCGACGGCCTCGGTGCGAAGATCACGCGCGAGTGCATGAAGCTCGGGCTCAGCATGAACATCGTGCAGTTGCCCGGCATGGGCGGCGTGTTCCGCATCGCGCCGCCGCTGACCGTCAGCGAGGCCGAGATCGACCTTGGGATCGATCTGCTGGGCGAGGCGATACAGCGTTCGCTAAGCGGTTAGCCCTTGCCGGTCGAGCCGGGCCGGCTTGCTTGCGGCCGCTCCAGCGCACGCGCGGCGAGCGGTGTGGACATGACGATGGACGTGCGCGTCTCGCCGTAGAGATTGATCCGCTGGATCAGGCGCTCCAGATCGGCCACGCTCGTTGCGACAAGGCGAATGACATAGGAGTCCGCGCCCGTGACGTGATGGCATTCGAGCACTTCGCCGATCGTGGCGAGCAGCTTGAGGAACTTCGGCTTCGCGGACTGCTGCACCGTAATGCCGATCAGGGCCGAGATCGGATAACCGGCGGCGGCCGGATTCACGCGCGCCGTGTAGCCTTCGATCACCCCGGCCTCTTCGAGACGCCGCACCCGCTCCGTGACCGCCGGCACGGACAGATGCACCTGGCGCGCAAGCTCGGTGTAGGTCATGCGCCCGTTGTTTTGCAGGAGTGTCAGCACTTTCCAGTCCAGATCGTCCATCATGGCGAAGGGTTTAAGGTAAAACGCCGATTCTCCCTTAAAAACCGACTTCTGCGGCAAAGCCTCGCCGTCTACGATATTCCCCAATACGACACGGATTGCGGGAGAGGGACATGTTGTTCGTGAAAGCGTTGGCGCTGGGGTTCTGTATCGCCGCGCCAGTCGGAGCCATTGGCATGCTGTGCATCCAGCGCAGCCTGAGCCGGGGCTTCCGCTCGGGTTTCGCTACGGGCGTAGGCGCGGCGTGCGCCGATGCCGTTTATGGCCTGCTCGGCGCGCTCGGCGTGGCGGGCATCGTGACGGCCCTGCCAATGCTGAGCGTCGTTCTGAAAGCGGCCGGCGGAGCTTTTCTCGTGTGGATGGCGTGGACGATCGCACGCGAGGCGCCTGCCGCGCCGGCCACCGTGCAGGAGACGGTGCGGGCACCGGTCACGCGGGATTTCCTCACGACGTTTGCGCTCACGCTCTCGAACCCCCTGACCATTTTCTCGTTCATCGCAGCCTTTGCCGCGCTTGGGCCGTTGAATGCCAGCCAGGGAACGCCTGTCGCGATGAACTGGCTCACCGTGGCGCCCATGGTGACGGGGGTTTTCGCCGGTTCTGCCGTGTGGTGGCTATTCCTCAGCGGTGTCACGTCCGCGCTGCGCACGAAGCTGCCTCTCACGTTCACGCGCGGCATTTCCATTTTCTCCGCCGTTGCGATCGCCGCGTTTGGTGTCGTTCAGGTTGTGGCGGGGTTGGGGCAGCTCGTTTAGTCCTGCGTTTCGAAACGTCCGAGCGCTTGCGCCACTTCCTCGATATAGGCATCGGCAAGCGCGCAATCCGCGAGTGCCTGCCTGAGGCGGAAGACATACTCGGCATTGGTGCCGAGCGGGCCCTGTGCCTCGGCGATCTGGCGCGCGACCGTCGAGGGACTCGAATCGGCCTCGTATTGCCGCGGGCAGCCGTTCGCCACGAACGCGAGAGCGTGCTGCGTTTCGCCCGTCGCGAGCGCCACCGTGGTCCAGGTGGGCTTGTAGGCCCCGGTGAGCATCTCGCGCGTCCACAGAATGCGCAGCTCTTCGTCGAGCGCGGCGGCATCGAGCCGCAACGCCACGCCTTGCGTGTGACCGCCCGGCTCCAGCGCGAGCATGCGGCCCGGGCGCTGCGGCGTGCCGCGCCCGGCCAGCAGCCGGATGCAAAAGCTCCGGCGCCACCCGTGCAGCGTGGCGCTCACGCGCTGATCGAAGCGGGAGAGCGGATTCCACATGAGCGAACCGTAGGCGAATACCCAGACATCCTCGCCAGCGGGGCGCGCGGCCATCGTATCGGCGAGCGACTGGTCGATACGGGCTTGCGTCCACAGGATGTCCGGCGGGAGGAAGTTGAAGCTCTCGAGAAACGCACCGGAGCGAATGGCGTCTCTGTTTAACATGGGTTCGGCGTGGTCGTGGAGTCTACGAAACGGAGTATGCGGTCGCCACGAGCGTGGATAAAGTGGGCCGGGCGAGACGCTGCGTTCAGCTGGGGACGACAATCTGGGTGGTGGGGGCCTGCAGAGGTGCTGGAACGTCAATCGCTCGGCGGTGCATACCCAAGCTCGCGCTGGTGTCGAATCGAGAGGACGACGGCGCGCGTTTCGGAGTGGGCATACAGAATCACGTGTGATCGCAGCACATATTCGCGAAATTCGGGCACGCCAGCTTCGACAGCCAATCGGGTTAGCTTGTCGAGCCGTGTCTGGCCTTCGACCGTCTGCGCGGCAAGGAACCCGGCGGGACGGCCGAGTTGTGGATGAATCATCACGAGATCGCGGAAGCGAATAATCTGCTCCCAAAGCTCATCCATCCGCTGCGGCGCTGAAAGCGAGTCCTGCTCCAGCATGAATTCGCTGATTGCCTCGAGGCGTTCTTCAAACGTTTCGGCAAAATCAACCCGGATCATTTGCGCGACTCAGAACGACGTCGCATCGACTCCTGAATCTCCTCCAGGGACCTCGTGCGCCCGGCGAGCGCGTCTTTTAGTCCTTTTTCGGCGTCGTCGATCATGATCAGCCGGCCGTACTCGGCCTCGAGGGCGTGATAGAAGTCGAGCTTTCTCGCATCGACGAGTGCGACAAAGGCCGCACCATTCTTCGTCAGCACTTTTTCGGCACCGGCGACCACGTCGTCGGCCAGTTCGGTGAGCCGGGCGCGTGCTTCGCTGATCGGGACGACATCCTGGGCACGGATGGACATGAATGCCTCCATTACAAAATTCGTTAACACGAACATACACATTGATCGGATGCGTGGTCAAGCCCCTCCGGATTTTCCCTGGAACCGCACCATCGATGATAACGCTACCATTGGCGTCACTTCGTCATCGGCGGCCAGTCCTTTCACGCCCGCCGGCCTTCGACGGTTTTTTTATCCGTCGAAATGGTAACGCTATCATGGAGAACGCCTTGCCCCCAATCCACAAGAAGCCCGAAGACCTGCGCAGCTACCGCTGGTACGGCGTCAACGACCTGCGCTCGTTCGGCCACCGCTCGCGCACCGCGCAGATGGGCTATCACTCGTCCGATTACATGGGCAAGCCCGTCATTGCCGTCGTGAACACGTGGAGCGAGATCAACTCGTGCCACACGCACTTCAAGCAGCGCGTGGAAGAGGTGAAGCGCGGCATCTGGCAGGCGGGCGGCTTTCCGGTCGAAATGCCGGTCATGACGCTGGCCGAGCCGTTCCAGAAGCCCACCACCATGCTCTACCGCAATTTCCTCGCGATGGAGACCGAAGAGCTGCTGAAGTCCTATCCGTTCGATGGCTGCGTGCTGATGGGCGGTTGCGACAAGACCACGCCGGGCCTCCTGATGGGCGCGATCAGCATGGACCTGCCCGCCATCTATCTGCCCGCCGGGCCGATGCTGCGCGGCAACTGGAACGGCCGCACGCTCGGCAGCGGCTCGGATACCTGGAAATACTGGGCGGAGCTGCGCGCGGGCAAGATCACCGAGGAGGAGTGGAAGGGCATCGAGAGCGGCATTGCCCGCTCGCCGGGCCACTGCATGACGATGGGCACGGCCTCCACGATGACGAGCGCGACCGAAGCGCTCGGCCTCACGCTGCCCGGCTTCTCGTCCATTCCCGCGGCGGACTCGCGTCACGCGCAGTACGCGTCGCTCACGGGGCAACGCATCGTCGAGATGGTGTGGACGGACCAGAAGCCGTCGGACATTCTCACCGCGCGAGCCTTCGACAACGCCGTGACCACGGTGCTGGCCATGTCGGGCTCCACCAATGCGATCGTGCACCTCGTGGCCGTCGCGCGCCGCGCGGGCATCGATCTGACCACGGCGCGCTTCGACGAGCTGGCGCGGGTGACGCCCGTGCTCGGCAATCTCCGCCCCGCCGGCCAGTACCTGATGGAGGACTTCTATTACGCGGGCGGCCTGCGTGCGCTGCTCGCGGAACTGGGCGACCTGATCGACGGCACGCAGATGACCGTGAACGGCAAGACGCTCGGCGAGAACATCGCAGGCGCCGAAATCTTCAACGACGATGTGATCCGCCCGCGCAGCAATCCGCTCGTCGCGCGCGATGGCCTGGCGGTCCTCACGGGCAACCTCGCGCCGGATGGCGCGGTCATCAAGCCTGCGGCGATGGAGCCGCATCTGCTCAAGCATCGTGGACCCGCCGTCGTGTTCAGGGACTACAACGACATGGCGGCGCGCATCGACAGCGACGCGCTCGACGTGAGCGCCGATTCCGTGATCGTGCTCCAGCACGCGGGCCCGGTGGGCGCGCCCGGCATGCCCGAATGGGGCCAGCTGCCGATTCCGCAGAAGCTGTTGAAGCTTGGCGTGCGCGACATGCTGCGCATTTCCGATGCGCGCATGAGCGGCACGAGCTACGGTGCGTGCGTGCTGCACGTCGCGCCCGAATCGTTCGTGGGCGGCCCGCTCGCGCTCGTGAAGGACGGCGACATCATCGAGCTCGACGTCGAAGCGCGCCGCCTGCATCTGCACGTGAGCGACGCGGAACTCTCCGCACGCAAGCAGGCTTGGCAGCCGCCCAGGCGGCCGTTCGAGCGTGGCTTCGGCGTGATGCATCAACTGCACGTGACGCAGGCGAACAAGGGCTGCGATTTCGATTTCCTGGAAACGCCTTCGGCATGCGCCTCGCAGGAGGGCGCGAAGGACGCCGAACCGGAAATTCACTAATACCCGTCATTCACGACTCAACCGACTCAACCGACTCGACCGATCATGACCGCATCGAACCAGCCAGTCAGCGACGCCGCTCTCGAACAACTGCGTCACGTGAGCACCGCGACGCTCACGACTCAACTCTTCAAGCGCGGCCTGCGCAACGTGTTTCTGCAGGGCGTGGCGCCGCTCGCGAAGCCCGCGCCGGGCACGCCGAACCTCGTTGGCCCGGCGTTCACGCTGCGCAATATCCCGGCGCGCGAGGACCTCGACCACGTTGGCGTGTTCCAGAACCCGGACCACCCGCAGCGCAAAGCCGTGGAAACGGCGCCCGCGGGCAGCGTGCTCGTGCAGGATTGCCGCGGCGACCGTACCGTGGCCTCGGTGGGGTCGATTCTCGCGCTGCGCCTCGCGAAGCGCGGTGTGGCGGGCATGGTTTCGGACGGCCCCGTGCGCGACAGCGGCACGATCGCCGCGCTCGGCCTGCCCATCTGGTGCGCGGGGGCGAGCGCGCCGCTCAACCTCGCGAAGCACCACGCCGTGGACCTGAACGTGCCGATCGCGTGCGGCGGCGTGCCCGTTTATCCGGGCGATATCGTCGTGGCGGATGCCGACGGCGTCGTGATCGTGCCGCGCGAGATGGCCGCGGAGGTGGCGCGCGACGCCACCGAGCAGGAGCGGCTCGAAGCGTTCATTACGGAACGCATCGAGGCCGGCCGCCCGCTGCGCGGCACCTATCCGCCCGATGAGGAAACGCTGGCGGCTTATCGCGCATGGTGCGAGCAGCAGGCAAAATAACGGCCGCAGGACGACGCCCATAAACAGAAGCCCGCGCGCCATGCGGGCCGAGGAGACATAGTGAACGATGCCATCGCAGCGATCGACGAGCCGCGTCTGATCAACCGCATGGGCTGGCGGCTGATGCCGCTGCTCGGCGTGCTCTATCTGGTCGCCTATATCGACCGCTCCAACATCAGCTTCGCGAAGCTGCAGATGCTCGGCAGCCTCGGGCTTTCCGAGGTCGCGTACGGGCTTGGCGCGTCGTTGTTCTTCATCGGCTACCTGCTCTTCGAGGTGCCGAGCAATGTGCTGCTCCACAAATACGGCGCGCCCCGCTGGATGGCGCGCATCATGTTCACGTGGGGCGTGGTGACGATACTGCTCGCCTTCACGCGCAACGCCACGATGTTCTACATCCTGCGCTTCTTGCTGGGCGCCTCCGAAGCCGGCCTGTATCCCGGCGTGATCTATTACCTCACGCTGTGGTTTCCGCAGCGCCACCGCGTGCGCATGCTCGGCTACTTCACGGTGGGCAGCAGCCTCGGCAACATGATCGGCGCGCCGATTTGCGGCTGGCTGCTCGACAAGGGCGGCCTGTTCGGCCTGCAAGGCTGGCAGCTCGTCTTCGTGGTGACCGGCATTCCATCGGTACTGCTGACGATCGTCGTGCTGTTCCTTTTGCCGCAATCGCCTCAGCAGTCAACGTTCCTCTCCGAAGGCGAAAAACGCTGGCTCACGCACACGCTTTCGACCGAGAGCACGGCTGCCCGCTCGCAGGCCCGCCACGGCCCGGTGCTCGGCGTGCTCACGGAGCCGCGCGTGCTCGGCATGGCGTTCTACTACATGATGCTGTCGATTTCCGTGTACGGCGTGAGCTACTGGCTGCCCACGCTCGTGAAGGGCTTCGGCGTGAGCAACACGACGAACGGGCTGCTCAACATCATTCCCTGGCTGCTGGCGACGATCGTCCTCGCCACGCTGCCTTCGCGGCTGCGCGCGAGCAATCATGCGACGATCGCGATGCTGGTGTCGTCGCTGCTCGGGATGGTGTTCTTTGTATCGTCGGTGTTTCTGCCCAGCCACACGCTGCGTTTCGCTGCGCTGTGCCTCGGTGCGCCGTGCATGTATCTGCTGATTCCGTGCTTCTGGACGCTGCCGCCCAAATTCCTCCACGGCGCGCGCGCCGCGGCGGGCATCGCGGCGATCAATTCGCTCGGCAATATCGGCGGCTTCATTGCGCAGAATCTCGTGCCCTTCGTCAAGCAGGCCACGGGCAGCACGCGCATGCCCATGCTCGTGCCCGCGGCGTGCATGGTGATCTTCGCGATCGTCACGGCCATGATTCTGCGCCGCGGCAGCCGCCTGCCGCAAGGCGTGGAGGGCACGCCGGTGCCCGACAGCGCTCGTTAAGTACGAAGCAAGGCTGCAAAGCGGATTCGCTACAATAGCCGCGCCTCGCCCATCCCCGCTCAAGTTCATGTCGCCCATCAAACCCGCTCCGAGCATCGAACACACGGACGCCGCCGTGCGCGCAAAGCGCACACGCGGCGGGCCCAAGGGCCTGCGCATCACCGACGTTGCGGCGCAAGCGGGCGTGTCGCCGATCACGGTCTCGCGCGTGTTCAACAACCCGGAGTCGGTCGCGCCGGAAACGCTCGAACGCGTGCGTCAGGTCGTGCAAAAACTGGGCTACGTGCCCAACCGGCTCGCGGGCGGCCTGTCGTCGTCACGCTCGCGGCTCATCGCGGCCATCGTGCCGACCGTCTCGCACTCGCTGTTCTCGGAAACCATTCAGGTGTTCAGCGAGACGATGTCGCGCGCGGGCTACGAAGTGCTGCTCGCGTTGAGCGGCTACAGCGCATCGAGCGAGGAGAGTCTGCTCGATACGGTGCTGAGCCGCCGTCCCGAAGGCGTGTTGCTCACGGGCGTGGCGCATACCGAATCGCTGCGCGAGCGCTTGAAGAACGTCGGCATTCCCGTGGTCGAAACGTGGGACATGACCGATACGCCAATCGACATGCTGGTGGGCTTTTCGCACCATCAGATTGGCGCCGCCGTGGCCGCGCATCTGCTCGCGCGCGGCGCGCGCCGCCCCGCGCTCATTTCCGCCAACGACGCGCGCGCGCTCGCACGGCGAGCGGGTTTTCGCGAGCGCCTCGCGCAGGCGGGCATTGAAGACGTGCCCGAGGCGCTGGTCGAGCCGCCCAGTTCGGTCGCGCAGGGCAAGCGCGCGCTGCCGGAGCTGATCGCCCGCGCGCCGGACATCGACGCCGTGTTCTGCGGCTCGGATCTGCTCGCCATCGGCGCGCTTGGCGCCGCGCGGCAGGCGGGCGTGCAGGTGCCCTCGCAACTGGCGATTTGCGGCTTCGGCGATCTGGAGTTCGCCACCGAAACCACGCCGCAGTTGACGACGGTGCGCGTGGAGGGCACGCGCATCGGCGTGAACGCCGCGCGCTTCCTGCTTGACCGCTTGAGCGGAGAGCACGACGCGAGCGAGCGTCGCGCGCTCGACGTGGGTTTTACGATCGTAGCGCGCGAATCGGCCTGAACCCGGCTCGCGAGCAGCTTCGTCGACCCTGGCGACAGCGATGACCAAAGCGGCTACATGGCGCTTCATCGGCGCATCGCGCGGGCATGGCGCAGCGAAGCCCAGGCGGACTTGCTGCGGCGCTCGCTCGCCTTGCTCGCAGACCAGGAGCTGATGACATCGGCGTTCGCGGCCCACGTCGCGGCATCGACTGGTGCGTCGCTCGGCGCGTGCATGCTGGCGGCGCTCGCCGCCTTCTCGGGCCCCTTGCACGGCGACGCCGCGCTGCGCGTGCAGGCGCTGCTCGACGACGTGCGCAAGGAGGGCATCGCCACGGCGGTCGAACGCTGGCAGAGCGCCAACGGGGCGCTGCCTGGCTTCGGCCACGAGCTTTACCCGCAAGGCGACCCGCGCGCGGCGAATCTGCTCGCGGCGGTCGAGGCGCCGGAGGACGTGCGCGCGCTGATCGGCTACATGAACGAGACACGCGGTCTCGCGCCGACGATCGACATCGCGCTCACCGCGCTTGCCCGTCATTGCTGCTTGCCGGAAGACGCGGTGTTCGCGCTGTTCGCCATGGGCCGCAGCGTGGGATGGATGGCGCACGCGATCGAGCAGACGATCAGCGGCACCTTGCTGCGGCCGCGGGCCAACTACATCGGGCCCGTTGGTGCGGGCGCCAATCAATTTACTGCTGAATGACGGCGGCGCTATAGCGTGGGAATCGCGCCCGGAAACTCCAGGTGCGTTTCAACGCGCTTGATGCCGGGCACACTCTCGGCCGCAACGCGGATCGCGCGCTTTTCCTCCTCGGAATCGACCACCCCCCACAAATGCGCGACGCCGTCCTTGACGAGCACGGCCTGCTTCGGCAACCCCCAGCGCTGCCCGCGCATTTCATGGACGATCGCGTCCCGCATGCCGGCGTCGTCGTGCGCTTCGCCGCCGCTCGCGGACGGGGCGCTCGCGAGCGCGCGGATCAGGTTCGAGCGGCTCACGATGCCAATCAGCTTGCCGTCCTTGATCACCGGCATGCGTTTGAGATGCCGGCGCTCCATGAGGTCTGCGATCTTCTGGAGCGGCATGTCCTCGTCGATGGAAATCACCTGGTCGCACATCACGTCGCCCACGACGTGGCCGTGCTCGCGCACATACTTCGCGGCTTGCTCGCGCGGCGACGAGAGCAGGAAGTCGAGCCACCACGCGCGCTTCGCGCGGCCTGTGCCGTTTTCAATGCGATGCAGCAGGTCGCTGTGGCTGACGACGCCGACCACCTTGCCCGTGGCGTCGACAACCGGCATGCCGCCGATGTGGTGGTCGACGAACAATGTGGCCACCTCGTGGATCGTCATGTCCGGCGTGGCGGTGACGACGGACTCGGTCATGATGTCGCGTGCGCGCATGGGGCGCTCCTTCGGCATGACGCGACGAGTCCTCATCGGTCGCACTCGTCGCATGATATTGGCAGACGCACCGGCGGGGGGCCACGCGATGCTGAGGCGCCAGAATCTGGTGTTGCACCACGACAGCGGCTCGCACTGCCTGCGATGCGCACTGATGGCAGGCGATGGTCTCCTCGCTGCATGGCGCGGTTACGTTCGAGCGGGTTGTGAATTGCGTCACGGACTTGAGTTTAGGTCAACTCGGCTGGTAAGTGTGCGTTGCACTGGCTGTGCGCCGCGTGAAGCCTTCACCTGGCTTGCGGCCTCCATCAAATGATGAAGGCGAGCGCGCATTCCGATATGCCGCAGGTTTATTTAACTAGACCGTTTTCTAGTCTGGATGACTAACTAAGCAGGGTAGAAAAGGTCGGGTGGGCGGCCGCGCGCATGTGTGACGCGGCCGCATGAACCCGGTTCTCAGTGCCCGAGACCGCTCGCTGCGATCTGCTGTTCGACGAACTGCGCGAATAGCGTATGTGCGTGTGTGGTGGGGTGAAGGTCGTCGGCGAACAGATAGGTCTGGTCGGCGTTGGACGCGACGTAGGTGGGCGGCGAGCAGAGCAGCGAGGTGTTGTCCGGCGTTTTCGACGGGTCGCAGGCCTGGGCCGTGTTCGATACGGTAAAACCGCTTGCCTTGAAGTTCGCGACGAGCTGCGTCACCCACGTATAAGAATCGATCTGGATGACTTTGCCTTGCAGGCCATTGGCCTGGAGCGCGCCGTTCAACGTGGTGTTGAAGAGTTGCGACAGCTGGGTGAGGTTCGCGCCGCCGTCGGCCGAGGCAATCCCCTTGGGCGCGAGACCGACGTTCGGCACGTTGATCACCACGACATGCGTGGCGCCGGCCTGGACGATCTGCCCGACGATCTGCGCGAGTGTCGTCGCGGCGGTCTGCACGACGGTGTTCGCGGCAGGCGGATTGCCGGCGCGCAGCACGTCGTTCGCGCCTGCCCAGACCAGCACCAGCTGCCCCGGGTTGAAGCTGCCGTGAGCGGAAAGATAGCTCGAAACCTGGTCACTGACCGGCATTTCGATGTTGCCGATCACATCGGAGAGAAAATCGTACTGGTTGGCCGGCGTGGCGACGGTCGAGCCGCCTTCCGCGTAGCCGAAGCCGCCTTGCGCGGTCAGCTTGTGATCGAGGCCGACGGTGAACGCGGCGTTGAGCGTATTCCCATAGTATTGCGCGACATTCTGGGTCCAGACCTGGCCGGGGTTGGTCGTGAACCGGCCGCCGCCCACGGCGCTCGCGATCGGCGCATAGGTGCCGACATCGGAAAGGCTGTCGCCGAACGAGACGACTTGCAGCGTGACGCCGCCCGGCGGCCCGCTCGTGCTGCTGCCCGAGCTGCTCCCTCCACCACCGCCGCCGCCACTGCATGCGGCCAGCACGACAATGAGCACGGCAGAAATTGCCGCCCGAATCCGGTTATCAATCGTTGTCATTGCGCCCCCTTGCCCGCTCGATGCGGTTGTGCCCGCGCGACTGGATAGGGCGGGCCTGAGTGGGATAGCAAAAAGGATGCGCGCCCCCTACAAATTCCTGACGAGGCTTGCCTCGACACATCAGTAGCCTGAATGGCTTTGCGCAGACGCGCGTCAAACGTAGCGCTCAGGATAGTCCTGCATCGCGAGCCAATGTCGGATCAGGCGCGCCTGGTCCGCATCGAGCGACTTGAGCACCTGCTCGGCGGGCTCGCGGCGCAGCGCCTCGACCACGGGCGCGAGCGCCGCGTCGCACAGATGCCAGATGCCGAGCGGCTGGTCCGGGCTTGCGACCACATCCGCTTCGGCGATCATGCCGCCGTCGATCACGGGCGCGCGTCCCACATTCAGCTCATTGAAGTCGGCACTGACATGTGCGGGCCGGTCGTCGGGCCATGTGCTTCGCGTTTGCCAGAAGGGCTGCGTGGTCCAGCGCTGTTCGAGCGCGTAGACATCGCGGCCCGTGCGCGCAAAACGCATGAACAACTGCTCGATGCGCTGCTGGTGAAAGCGCAGCGCGAGCGGCGCGCGTTCGGGGCGCGCGAGCAGCGTGTGGATCACGGCGGGCGCTTGCAATGCCGAGGTGAGCGACTGGAATACGCCATTGCCCGCGAGCGGATCGACGGCCATGGCGGCGTCGCCCACGCGCAGCCAGTTGTGGCCGCCTGTGCGGCCGCACAGCGTGGCGGTGCTGCTGCGCGCGTAGAGGCGCGCGTCCTTCGCTCCGTCGCCCGCGAAGAAGTCGCTGGCAAGCGGCGAGTGCCGCATGCGCTCGCAAAACGCGAGCAGCTCGTCGCGTTGCGGCAACTCGGGATTCGCGACGTCGAGCGTCAACTGCCAGTAGCAACGGCCGTCACTCAGCCGCGCCATCCATGCCCAGCCGGCCGGCAGGCTCTCCACCGCGGTGGCCGTCGAGCCAGGGCTGCCTGCCCATACATTGAGCAGGCTCACGGTCTGTGGTCCGCGCGTGGCATCGCGCAACAACGGGGCGAGACGGCCGCGCGCCTCGACGAGAAAGTCCGCGCGCAGCGTGAGCGGCCCGTCGGCGGTTTCGATCATGAGGTCGTGACCCGCGGAGGTGGACTGCAGCGAGCGCACGTTCGCCTCGATCACGTCCACGCCCGCGCTGCGCAGGTCCTCGCGCAATGCCGCATCGAACACTCTGCGATCTACGAGAAATTCGGCGTCGAGCGTTTGCAGCGCGCCGTTCCAGAGCGTGGTGCGCACGCACGGCCCTTCGCCGCAGCTAGCCGCACGATGCAGGCCCGCGCGGCGCAGTGCTTCGATTCCGCGCGCCGACAGCGCTTCGGTCGCGTCGAAGCGGCGCCAGTCGCTCACTACTTGCACGCGATAACCCAGCCCGACGAGCGCGCGTGCGACGGCGGAGCCCGCAGGCCCTGCGCCGAGCACGACCATGCTGGCGGAATTCATGAGGCACGCGCTCGCGAACGTACGCCCGCGAGCACGCTCACGAAGATGACGCGCGTGAGAGCATGAAGGGGAGGAAAGGAATCGTGCAAGCTGTCCTCCTTGGAATCATCGCGCATCGCTTCGCGACCCCGGCGCTGCGCTCTAGATGAGTGAAACCTAATCTGGCATAGATGCCGCGATAAAGCTATCCGGTCAAAGGAGAATGTCGGAGCGGCAAATTCTGCGTTTCGATGCGCAATGCGTATGAACGAACGTGCCCGGTAATTGCTTCGCGAATTGGCGATGCATGCCGGGTAGCGGCACGCATCGATCATCGGTATTCCTCACAAGGATGCCTCGATGTATTGAGGCAACGCGAGACAAAGCGGGGACAGTGCGCGCAACGACTTCAGGGAGACGATGCAGGCGAGGGGGCCGAGGCGCGCGAGGGAACGCCGTCTTGCCATTCGCTCCAATGCGTGACGATGGTCTGCACGAGCGGGTGGCCTGCGCGATAGAGATTTTCCAGGGCGGGCTCGAAGCCGCCCTGGCTCGCATAGTTCAGCAGATTCGCGGCGTTCGACTGGCCTGCATAGGGGCGATCGAAGTCCGAGCCTGCACGCAGCACCGCCACGCGCTCGAGATCCACGCGTTGCGCACGCGCCGCGCGGCTGAGCGCTTCAAAGGTGGCGTTGTCCTCCTGCTGCGTCATGCAGTACACGCCCTGTCCGCCGGTCAGCTCGCGTGTGAACTGGCTCGCCCTCGCGCCGAGCGCGGTGCCCGACCACCAGGTATCGTCAGCGACGGAATCGCAGCGGATCACCGTGGGCGGACGATTGGCCGGCGCGTAAGCATATTTCGCGCGCGCGGCCCGGGCCGGTGCGCTATCGGCGAGCGCAACGTCGCGCGAGATTGCCCAGGCGGCTTCGGTGAGCCTCGGGTTCAGGCGGAACACTTCGGTGCGGTAGTCGAGCGGCGGCTTTTCGCCGGGGTTTTTCGTATGGATGCCGAGATAGCCGGTGCGCCAGCCGGAAGGGCGTCTGTCGCCGTCGATCTCCCATTGCAGACCGAAATCGACGAGCCAGTCGGACCACGCCGCCGAGCCGAGCGTGCCGCGCTCGGGGTTCACGCCCGCAATGCCCGCGATGAGGAAATACGTCCTGCGCAGGTCGAATTGCGGCGCGAAGGCGAGGGCCATGGTGGAGGCAGCGGCGTTCGCATGTCCCATGCCCGTCGTCATCACGCATACGTCGTCGGCATTGCATTGGACGGCGGGATAGTCGGGCGAGAGGCCCGCGATCGCCACGGACTCCCAGGGACCGAGGCGCGCGAGCCATGTTTTCGCTTCGGGCGCGAACATCGTCACGATCATGACTTTCACCGGGCGGCCATGTACGGTTGCCCCCGCCTGCGCGAACGCCGCGGGTTGGGCAGAAAGCGCGCCGACGTCTTGCTGCGCGGAAGGCGGCCTCGCCGCGCAGGCGGCGAGCGCCAGCGCGGCGCAGAGGAACGTGAAGCGGATTCGCATTGTGAAGCTCCATTTCGTTGTGTGCGTAGCAGGCATCGGGCCGCATGCTCGATCGGGCGAATGCGCCCGACTATGACAGTTTTGCGAAAGCGCCGTTGCCTGTGCGCCGCAGCACCGCGCCGTGCGAAAGCGCATTTTCGCGGCAAGTTCCTATACTTTCTCTAGCGCGTGCAGGAAACGAGCCGTCAATGCAAAACGATAATGCCGCGCGGCCGCATCGGCCCGCACGGTGCAGCATCAGGAGGGAGACATGGGACAATCCGCATCCGCTGCGCCGGGCCACGAGCGCGTTGGCGACTCCGGCCCGCATCGCCCGGCTCTCCCTGCGCTCGCGCTCGCCGCGCTCGGCGTGGTCTATGGCGATATCGGCACGAGCCCGCTCTACACGCTCGCCACGGTGTTCGATCCCGGCAACGGGCTTGCGCTCAATGCTTTTAATATCGTGGGCATCGTCTCGTTGATCTTCTGGTCGCTGATGATCGTCGTCTCGCTCAAGTACGTCGCGCTCATCCTGCGGGCGAACAATCACGGCGAAGGCGGCATCATGGCGCTGCTCGCGCTCGCTGCTTCCTCGGTTTCCGGGCGGCCCCACCTGCATCGCACGCTGCTCGTGATCGGCGTGATGGGCGCGGCGCTCTTCTTCGGCGACAGCGTGATCACGCCGGCCATCTCCGTGCTGAGCGCCGTGGAGGGCCTCGAAGTGGCGGAGCCCGCGCTCAAGACCTACGTGATTCCGGTCACGCTCACGGCGATCATCGTCCTGTTCCTCACACAGAAGCATGGCACGGGCGGCATCGGCGCCGTGTTCGGTCCGGTGATGGTGCTGTGGTTCGCCGTGATCGGCGTGGCGGGCGTTGCCAACATCGCGGCCGCGCCGGTGGTGCTGGTCGCGCTCGACCCGCTGCAAGGCCTCGCGTTCTGCCTGCATCACCGCTGGCTCGCCTTCGTCGCGCTCGGCGCGGTCGTGCTCTCGCTCACGGGCGCCGAGGCGCTCTACGCCGACATGGGCCACTTCGGCAAGCGGCCGATACGCCTCACGTGGTTCGGCATCGTGTTTCCCGCGCTCGCGCTCAACTACCTCGGTCAGGGCGCGCTGCTGCTGTCGCACCCCGGCGCGGTGCAAAACCCGTTCTACCGGCTCTTCCCGCAATGGTCCATCCTGCCGATGATCGTGCTCGCGACGATCGCGACCGTCATCGCCTCGCAGGCCGTCATTTCGGGGACCTACTCAATGGCCATGCAGGCCATGCAGCTCTCCTTCCTGCCGCGCATGAACATCGTGCACACCTCGGAGCGCGAGATCGGGCAAATCTACGTGCCCGGCATCAACTGGATCCTGCTCGTCTCCGTGGTCGCCGCGGTGCTCGGCTTCCGCTCGTCCACGGCGCTCGGCTCCGCTTACGGCATTGCCGTGACCGGCACCATGCTCATCACGACGTTTCTCACGTTCTTCGTGGTGCGCTACGCGTGGCACTACAACTGGGCGCTCTGCGTGTTCGCCACGGCGTTCTTCTTCGTGATCGACGGCATGTTCTTCTCGGCCAACCTGCTCAAGATCGTGGACGGCGGCTGGTTCCCGCTCGTGATCGGCGCGCTCATGTTCACGGTCATGGCGACGTGGGGCCGCGGCTGGGAAATGATGCTTGCCGAGGCGCGAGCGCGCGCCGACAAGAAGCCGCTCAAGCCCTACCTCGCGGCGCTGCTCGAGCGTTCGCCCGTGCGCGTGGGCGGCACGGCGATCTTCCTCACGCCGAACGCCAACGCGGTGCCGCATGCGCTCGCCAACAACCTGAGGCACAACCGGGTGCTGCACGAACGCGTAGTATTCCTGAGCGTGATGACGAAGGACGTGCCATGGGTGGCCGAAAACGAGCGTGTGGTGGTCGAGCCGCTCTGCCCGGGCTGCTACTACGTCGTCGTCAACTACGGATTCAAGGACGACGTGGACTTGCCGTGCACACTGGCCGCATACAAGTCTGCGGAACTCGCGTTCGATCTCGACGAGACGTCGTGGTTCCTGAGCCGCGCCGTGGTGGTGCCCACGCGCGGCCATGGCATGTCGTTGTGGCGCGAGCGCCTGTTCGCGGTGATGCTGCACAACGTCGGGAACATCGCCGCGTTCTTCAAGCTGCCGGCCAATCGCGTGATCGAGGTAGGCGCGCGCGTCGAGATCTAGCGGCGCGTCGACGCGCGTTGCGCTTACGGCCGGCGCGTGATTGCCCCAGCTCGACGCACGATTTCAGGCTGTCGCGCGGTGGCGAAGTCAGGCGTAGGATGACTGGAATCGCGGCGCGCTCGCAGGCGAGCGCATCACCAATGGAGAGCCATCATGAGACGCCTCTATTTCCTTGCACCCGATACCACGACGGCGCACGCAATCGTGGACGATCTGCTGCGCGCTCGCATCACCTGGCGCCATATCCACGTGCTCGCCAACCATAGCGTTGGGCTCGAACGCCTGCCCGAGGCTTCGCTCTTGCAGCGCAGCGACGTCGTGCATGCACTGGAGCGCGGCGTGACGTTCGGCGGCGCGACGGGTGCGATCGTCGGTCTCCTGGTGCTGATGTTTCCGCCCGCGAATCTCGAGATCGCGGGTGGTGTCGTCGTCGCGCTCACGCTGGCCGGCGCGGTGTTCGGCGCGTGGACGGCCGCCATGATCGGCGTGGACGAGCCGAACACGCTGCTCGCGCGCTTTCGCGGGCCGATCGACGCCGGCCAGTTGCTGGTGATGGCCGACGTTCCCGGATCGCGCGAAGCCGAGATCGAGCAGAACATCGCTCAGCACGTTCCACGCGCCGACGTGGAAGGTGCGGAACCGACGACGCCGATCTTTCCCTGAATTCGCGCGGGTTTCGCCGGAACCGGCGCTAGGCTCACCGCCTAGCGCCTATGCGCCTATGCGGCCGCTCGGGAAACGCGAAATAATGCGAGTCGAATATCCCAAAAATAAAAATAGCGAGAATAATTGTTGACCGTCATATTATTTGACGATTGTTGACAGATTTTTTATTCCACCCAGGCGATGATTTAGCCCTTCGCGCGCGTCCTGTTCGAAGCGATGCCGGAACCGCCATCGTGTGAAATTTCTGGATATCGCCGCCGCAATGCCGGGTGTCATCCGGCTTCAAGGGTCAATAAAAATGAATGACCGTTGTCATCGGCTTGTCTTCAGCAAGCAGCGGGGCATGCTGGTCGCAGTTTCAGAAACAGCAACGGGGTACAGCAGCGCCCGTCACGGAGAAACCGGCCGGGCGGGCGCGCATCATTCTTTTACGCTCTTTTCAATGCGCCATGCAGCGTTTGTTGCGCTCGTTCTCTTTAGTCTCGCGCCAGCGCTTTCTCACGCGCAGATTATGCCTGCGGGCGCGAATGCGCCGAGCGTTATCAATACGGCAAACGGAATCCCCCAGGTAAACGTACGAAAACCGTCCGCTGGCGGGGTGTCGGTCAATACATATTCCCAATTCGACGTCCAGAAAAACGGAGCAATTCTCAACAATTCGCCCGTTATAACAGGCACGCAACTCGCCGGGCAAATATCCGGGAATCCGAATTTTGGCCAAAATGACGCAGCGAAGATTATCGTCAATCAGGTTAACAGCAATAATGCGTCCCAGTTGCGAGGTTACGTCGAGGTCGCAGGGAAAAAAGCCGATGTCGTGATTTCGAACAGTTCCGGGATCGTGGTCGATGGCGGCGGCTTTATCAATACCGCACGTGGAATTTTAACGACCGGTAATCCGCTTATCGATGGCAGCGGAAATCTGACGGGCTTCAGTGTAACGGGCGGCCTGATTACTGTCCAAGGCGCGGGCCTGAACGCCTCGAATATCGATGAGGTCGATTTATTGTCCAGAGCCCTCGAAGTGAATGCGGCCATATACGGCGGCAATACACTTCATGTCGTGACGGGCGCCAACAACATCGATTACACGAGCCTCGTTCCCACACCTGTCGCGGGTAGCGGACCTGCACCCGGCGTCGCCATCGACGTATCGCAACTAGGTGGCATGTACAGTGGCCGCATCATTCTGGTTGGCACGGAGAACGGCGTGGGTGTCGCGAATGCGGGCACCATCGCGGCGCAGGCGGGTGACCTCATCCTCACGAGCGCGGGTCAGCTTGTGCAGTCCGGCAGGGTCAATGCGAGCGGCAATGTCGGGATCAGTGCGACGGGCGTCGCGAATACGGGCACCATCTACGCGCAGGGCAATACGGCCATTGGCACGGCGGGAACCGTTTCGAACAGCGGGACGCTTGCTGCACAACAGGACACGTCGATTACCGCTGGCAATATCGCATCGACCGGCACGCTCGGCGCGGGTGTGAACGGCGACGGCTCAGTGGGCAGCAGCGGTGACCTGCTGCTTTCCGCGGCGGGACAGCTCGACGCCACCGGGCTGAACCTGGCGGGCGGCAATGCGACGCTGACGGGTAGCGGCGTGAATCTCGCGGGCAGCGAGACAGCAGCGAACGGCAACCTGTCGCTGGCGGCCTATGCCGGCGACGTGAACCTTGCTGGCGCGACCACGAGCGCTGGCGGCGCCGCGAACGCACAGGCGAGCGGCGCACTGGTCAACGACTCGGGCTCCCTGAGTGCTGGCAGCGGCATCACGCTTGATACGGGCAGCATCTCGAACCACCAGGGCGAGATGTCTTCGCAGGGTGCGTTCGTCGCGCAGACCTCGGGACAGATTGCGAACCAGGGCGGCCAGTTTGTCTCTCAGGGCGCAATGCAGGTTAGCAGCGGCGGTGCCATTGCGAATAACGCGGGGGTCATGCAGGGTGCTGCGGGCGTATCGGTCGCGGGCGCGTCACTGGACAATACGGCGGGCCGCATCACCTCCCTCTCCAGCGACGGGCTGTCGGTCACCACGACCGGGCAGCTTCTGAACGCAGCGGGGACCACGGCAGGCGGCGCGCGGGGCGGCGTAATCGGCGGCAACGGTGCCGTGACGTTGCAGGGTGGGAGCATTGTCAACCACGGCGCGGTCAGCGCCCAAACGAACCTCCAGGTTGATACGCAGTCCCTGAATAACGATGCGGGCACGCTTCAGGCGCAGAACAATGCAACGATCAACGCCGGAGCGCAACTCACCAACAACGGCGGTGCCATTGTTGCGGGCCAGGCCGCGAGCCTGAGCGCCAGGACGCTGGATAACAGCGGGGGCGTCACCCAGGCCGCGCAACTCTCGCTCAACGCGACGAACCTCGTCAATCACGCGGGCACGATCACGCAGAGCGGTTCGGGGCCGATGAGCGTGAGTGTCAGCAACACGCTCGACAATTCGGCAGGCGGCACGCTTCAGACCAACAGTACCGACCTCACGCTCGCCTCCGCTGCAATCGATAACGATGGCGGCACAATTACGCACGCAGGGACCGGCACCCTGACGCTCGACGCGGGTAACGCTTCGGGAACGCTCTCCAATGCTGGCGGCAAGATCAACAGCAACGGACAGGTCGTGGCCCAGGCAGGCGCGTTCAACAACACCCAGGGCCAGGTTGTCGGCCAGAACGGTCTCACTGCCACGGTGGGCGGCACGCTTAACAATACGAACGGCAAGTTGCTGTCGAATGCGGACCTGAGCCTCACAAGCGGCACACTGAACAACAATGGCGGCCAGGCTGGCGCGGGTGCGAACGAAACGATCTATGCCGGCTCAGTCACAAACAACGGCGGCGTTTTTGTGGCACCGAACCTGTCGATTACGACCGGTGGCACGTTCGATAACAGTGGCGGCGAAACGCAGGCCAATCAGCTTGCGTTGTCAGCGAAGGATCTGCTGAACCACGGCGGAACCATTACGCAGTTTGGCGCATCACCGATGGCACTCGATGTCAGCGATACGCTGGACAATTCCGCGAATGGTGTCATCCAGACCAACAGTACGGACCTCACGCTCGCCCCTGCCAGTCTCATCAACGACAATGGCGGTACGATCACGCACGCGGGTACTGGTACGCTCACGATTGATCCGGGCAATGGTTCGGGCTCGTTCTCGAATGCGGGCGGCCAGGTCCTCACGGCGGGGCAGCTTCAGGTCAAGGCTGGCAGCGTCAACAATCAGGCGGGAGCACTTGCGGCACAGGGGGCTATCTCGGCAACCGTTGCGGGGAACGTGAACAACAACCAGGGCGTTGTGCGATCGCTGTCCTCGATTGACCTCGCGAGCGGCGGTGCGCTGACGAACGTGAACGGGCAAATCCAGTCCGGCACGGGTTCGCCCGGGGACACCAGCACCCTCGGTATTCAGGCCGCGTCGATTGATTCCACAAATGGCCTCATCGGCAACCTCGGCACGGGCGATACCACCGTGCAGGGCGGCAGCCAGATCGTCAACAGTAACGGGCTCATTGCCGGTAACGGGGCCGTGAAGCTCAACGCGTCGTCCATCTCGAACACGCAGAACGGCCAGGTGGCCGGCGCGGCCGTTTCGATCCAGACGGGCACGCTCGATGACACGGCCGGCAAGATTGGCACCTTTACCGGTTCGGGTGGCGATGTCGATATTACGGCCACGGGGGCTGTGTCGAATACCAACGGCCAGATCGGCGCCGATCATGACCTGGTGATCAGTGCCGCAACGCTCACGGGGGGAGGCGCATACAGCGCAGCCAATGACGTGACCGCAAACCTGCAGGGTGACTTCGCACCGACGTCAGCCATGCAGTTCACGGCCGGTCACGACCTTACCTTCACCCTGCCGGGCACATTCAGCAATTCCGCCACGCTCCAGGCGGTCGACAACCTGAATGTCAACGCGAACGACATCAATAACAGCGGCGCCATGATGGCGGGCGGTACCCTTTCAACGCACTCGAACACGCTCGAAAACTCGGGCGCGATTGTGGGCAGCAGCGTATCGCTGAACGCGACCACCCGTATTTCGAACGTGGGTCCGACCGCGCTCATTGGCGCCACCGACAGTAACGGCCTGCTTGAGCTGCTCGCGCCCGACATCGAGAACCGCGACGACACCACGGCCACCGACACGCAGGCGATCACCGCGATTTTCGGTCTTGGCCGGGTCGTTCTCGCGGGCGGCAAGGATGCAAACGGCAATTACACCAACGCGAACGTGATCGACAACGTATCGGCGCTCATCCAGTCTTCGGCTGACATGGCGATGTACTCGAATCAGGTCACGAACACGCGCCGCGTGATGACGACCGATGGGGCCTACGTCGAAGCAGTAGATCCGTCGATCATCGCGCAGCTTGGCATCAGCCTGTCGGGGTGTACGGCAGCGTACATGGCCGCATGCGGTCCTGGCAATCCGCAGGTCCTGGGCATCCAGTTTGATCCGACTGCTTCCAACTACGATCCCGCCGTCATCGCCGCATTGCAGGCCGGGCCTGGCGGCATGCCGATCAATCCGCCGCACGGCGGGCAGTGGAACAGCACGTACCAGTACACCACCTATACGGGCGTGGCGCTCGGTAACCTGATTACCGCCATCAGCCCGAAGGCGCAGATCATGTCAGGTGGCAATCTGGACCTGTCGAATGTGGGCCTGTTCCAGAACTACTGGAGCGCGGTGGCCGCCGTTGGCAACATTGCGATGCCTGCCTCGCTCGACGCGAATAGCTGGGCCGGACAGCTTGCACCGGGCGTGCAGGTGACCTACTCGGGCCAGTACCACTACGACAACTACGACAACTCGGAACACAACTGGCAGTTGCCGTTCGGCAATGCGACATTCGTCACATCCAATCCGGGCGGCTACCAGGTAGCCCCGGCGGATGTCAAGCTCTACGGTCTGCCCGCCTACGAATCCACCTGGGGCGCGGGCGGCACGATTTCCGGTAACGGCGTAAGCATCAACAATACCGCCGGCAACGCTGGAATTCCGTCGCTCGGCCTGGTCAACGGTCAGTCGATCTCGGGCGTCACTGTCGGCTCGGTTAGCGGCAGCGCGAACGGCACAAAGAGCGGTTCAGCTTCTGTCCATGGCAATGCGACCCAGGTCGATCCGGTCATTGCACACGCGACGGCGGTGAGCGTCCTGAGCAATCTGTCGGTTCCCCAGGGCGGCCTGTTCAGTCGCGATACGCCACCGAACGCGCCGTATCTAATCGAGTCGAATCCGGCCTTTACGAGGGCGAGATCGTTCATTTCAAGCGACTACTATCTCAAGCAGCTTGGCCTGAATCCGCAGACGGTGGAGAAGCGCCTGGGCGATGGTCTCTACGAGCAGCAGCTCGTGCAGAACCAGATCACGTCGCTGACCGGCAGGGCCGTGCTTGGCCCCTACACCGATACGCAATCGATGTATGAGTCGCTGATGGCCGCGGGCGCTTCGCTTTCCGAATCCCTGAACCTGCCGCTGGGCATGGCGCTGTCTCCCGAGCAGGTTGCGGCCCTGACGACCAACGTCGTCATCATGCAGACCGAGATTGTTGACGGGCAATCGGTGCTCGTGCCGGTCGTCTATCTCGCGCAGGCCAGCCAGCAGAACATGAGCGGGCCACTCATCACGGCCACCGACATCGACCTCCAGAACGCACAGACCTTCACGAACAGCGGCACGATGCAGGCCAGCAATTCGTTGACGATCAACGGCAAGTCGATCGACAACGCGTTCGGCACGCTGCAAAGTGGTGGCCTCATGTCCCTGACGACAACCGGGGACGTGAATTTCACCTCCGCGACGGTAAACGCCGGAAGTCTGGCGCTGAACGCAGGCGGCAATCTGTTGCTGAACACGGCAACGAACACGGTGAACCAGGTCAGCGCAACGGGTGCCACGCGAACCACGACCACGCTTGGCCCCATCGCGAACCTGAACGTCAAGGGCGATGCTGCGATTGTGACGGGTGGCAACTTCGAGCAGAACGGGGCCAACCTGAACGTGGGCGGCAACCTCGGCATGGCCGTTGGCGGCAACTACGACATCGGCACGGTGCAGACCGGCGAGCAGAAGGTGGTTCATGGCGCGAACGGCGTGTCGGATACGAACATCAATAGCGCGACTGGCAGTTCGGTGAACGTCGGTGGCATTTCGCAGATCGGTGTCGGCGGCAACCTGACCGCGACCGGTGCGAATATTAACCTCGCTGGAGGCGGTATCGTTGCGGCGAAGGGTGACGTGACGCTCCAGGCGGCCACCACCACTTCCACCGTCGATAGCAGCAGCGCGGGTAGCGACCATCACGGCAGCTATTCGGCGTCGATGCACACCTCCGACGATACATTGACTGCGACGACGCTTAAGGCCGGTAACTCGCTGATCGTGGCCTCTGGCAATGACATCAATGTCACCGGTAGCACGATCAGCATCGACAAGGGGACCGCGACGCTTGCGGCAACGAACAATGTCAACATCGGCGCAGCCACCGAAACGCGTGTCGACAATTCACAGGAGCAGCACAGTCACAGCAATGTGGTGAGCGGCAAGGAAGTTTCGAGTTCGAGCGATACGACCACGACGATTTCACAGGGCAGCCTGATCTCTGCCGATAGCGTGGCAATCTCAAGCGGAAAGGATATCAACGTCGCAGGCAGCGCTATCGTCGGCACGAATGACGTGGCATTGAGCGCTGCGCACGACGTGAATATCACCACGTCGCAGGACACCATGAAGTCGTCGAGCAGCTACCAGGAGAAGGATTCGGGCCTGGGGACAAGCGGCCTGAGCGTCACGATTGGTAGCAGGCAGGCCGCAACCACTGACCAGCAATCGTCCGTCACGAATAACGCCAGCGTAATCGGTTCATCGACCGGCAACGTTTCAATTACGGCAGGACACAATGTTGGCATTACCGGTAGCGAGGTCGTTGCGGGCGGTGATGTGGCGCTGACCGGCCAGAACGTCGCCGTCAATGCTGCCTA